>NZ_JBFRFD010000167.1:0-6685 GCF_052114645.1 Arthrobacter sp. 2YAF22_2 | reverse complement strand
GCCCAGCCCAGCGCGGTCCCGCGCAGGTGCGCCGGATAGTGGCTCGCAACGGCGGCGATGATGAGGCACTGGGTGCCGTGGGTTCCGACGCCGGCGAGCACCAGCATGAGGTACACGACGCTGACCGGCGGCCCGGTCACGAGGACCACCAGGGCGACGGCGGCGACGGCGGCCGCCGCGATCGCCGTCGGAATCGGGCCGAAGCGGGTCCCGGCCCAGGCAGTGAGGACCGAGCCGGCCACGGCGCCGAGGTTGAGGGCCAGGGCGAAGGTCAGGGCCGAGCCCAGGTTGTAGCCGGCCAGCTGCATGAGGTTAGGCAGCCAGGTGCCCAGCCCGTACYAGGCGAAGAGAGTGGCGATCGTCGCCACAGCGAACAGCATGCTGATGCCCAGGTACGGGGCGCGGAGCAGGGACGAGAATCCGGCAGGCTCCCTGGCGACCTGCCCTTTGCCGGTGGTTCCGGCCGGGGCCAGGGTCTCGGGAAGGTATTTCAGGCCGAGGGGCACCACGACCAGGAGAGCGAGCACGGCGACCAGGAACATGGATTCCCAACCGAAGGCGGGGATCAGCTGGATCCCGACGAGAGCGGCGATCGATCCGCCGATCGGGACCCCGGACATCATCAAGGTGGCGATGGTGGACCGCCACTTGGCGGGGACGAGTTCGGCGACCAGCGCGTTGGCCGACGGCACCAGGCCGCCGAGTCCGACGCCGGCCAGGAGCCGCAGGACGCCGAAGACGGGCGCGTTGGGGGCGAACGCACAAAAAATGGTGAAAATCGAGAAGACGACGGCGCAGCCGATGATGGTGCGGCGGCGGCCCCAGGAGTCGGCCATTCGGCCGGCGAAGATGGCCCCGATCATCATGCCGACGAACGCCATGGACCCGATGGTGCCCGCCGTGGCCTTGGTCAGGCCCCAGCCGGTTTCGGAGATCAGGGAGGATTGGACGGTGCCGTAAACGATGAGGTCGTAGCCGTCGAAGACGACGAGCAGCCAGCAGACCAGGACGGCGGCGGCCGAGCTCTTGGGAAACCGCGACGCGGGCCCGCCAGAGCTGGCGAAAGTGGAGTCCCCGGGAGCGGACCGTTGCGGCGTTGCAACAGATGGTGTGTGATTCATCCCACTACTGTCCTAGCGGCCGCAGGTGAACCACAATACAATTCTGATGTGCAGAAAGAACCATCGGCGAAGTCAGCCCGGAAGCCCTTGCAAAAGCGGCCGACCTATTCCATCGAAGCGGTCGACAATGCGCTGCAGCTGCTTCAACTGCTGCGCGATGGCGGCGCCCTGCGGCTCAAGGACGCCGCGGGGGAACTGGGGGTAGCACCGTCCACCGCGCACCGGCTGCTGGCCATGCTGGTCTACCGGGGGTTCGCGGTACAGGACGAAACCCGCCGTTACGTGCCCGGCCCYGCGATGGGCGTGGGACCGGCGGGGCTGGCGTGGACCCGGAGGCTCCGCTCGCTGGCCCAGCCGCACATGGAGCTGCTCTCCGCGCAGCTGAACGAGACCGTGAACCTGATGGTGCGGGTCGGCACGAAAGTCCGCTTCCTGGCCACCGTCGAGGGGAACAACGTGTTGCGGGTGGGTGACCGGCAGGGGACGGTGATGCCGGCGAACCGGACCTCGGGCGGCAAGGCGATGCTCGCCGAACTGGAACCGCCGATGATCGAGCAGCTGTTCCGGAGCAACAATGCCGAGATTGGCGGGGACACCATCCCGGCCGAGGAGTACCCGGCGTTCCTGCGGGAGCTGGTGTCCATCCGCGGCAACGGGTTTGCCGCAAATTTCGAAGGCACCGAGGAGGGGGTGAGCGCGCTGGGGATGGCGCTGCACAACCGGCACGGGCACGTGGTGGGGGCGCTCAGCGTCGCCACCCCGGCGACCCGTTTCCGCCGCGTGTTCGACGCCGGGCTCGTCCCCGCCCTCCGGGAAACGTGCCGGCAGCTGGAGATCGACATCGCGGCTAATCCGGCCGATCCGGACTAGGTCCCTCCGCCCCGGCTCGACAATTCTGACTAGCAGAATATGTTGGAGGTCACACTGGCGCGTACGTAGAGTCTAAGGACGCCAAATAGAACTGTTCTGACCTACGTAGGAGGCCCACGTGTCCATCAGCGCCGAGAACACGACCCATGAATCTGTGGCTGCGGGGCACACCGCCCCGGAGCCGACTCCCGAAGAGGCTGCCCAGCTGAAAGAGCTCTACCGGGATTTCGACCGCGAGAACCTGATCCCGCTCTGGACCGAGATCGCCGACCTGATGCCGATGGTCCCCTCCCCCAAGGCGGTGCCCCACGTGTGGCGCTGGAGCGACCTGTACCCGTTGGCGGCCCGCGCCGGCGACCTGGTGCCGGTGGGCCGCGGCGGCGAACGCCGCGCCATCGCGCTGGCCAACCCGGGCCTGGGCAACACCCCGTACGCCACCCCCACGCTGTGGGCAGCTATCCAGTACCTCGGTGCCCGTGAGACCGCTCCGGAGCACCGCCACTCGCAGAACGCCTTCCGCTTCGTGGTTGAGGGCGAAGGCGTCTGGACTGTCGTGAACGGCGACCCGGTCCGGATGTCCCGCGGCGACTTCCTGCTGACCCCGGGCTGGAACTTCCACGGCCACCACAACGACACCGACGAGCCGATGGCCTGGATTGACGGCCTGGACATCCCGTTCGTGCACTACGCCGACGCCGGCTTCTTCGAGTTCGGCACCGAACGCGTCACCGACGAAGCCACCCCGGACATCTCCCGGTCCGAGCGGCTGTGGGCCCACCCGGGCCTGCGCCCGCTCTCCGGCCTGGACGACACCACCAGCTCGCCGATCGCGGCGTACCGCTGGGAGTACACCGACCGCGCGCTGCGCGAGCAGCTGCTGCTCGAGGACGAGGGCCACCCGGCCACTGTGTCCCAGGGCCACGCCGCCGTGCGCTACACCAACCCCACCACCGGCGGCGACGTCATGCCGACCATCCGGGCCGAATTCCACCGGCTCCGCGCCGGCGCCTCCACCGAGACCGTTCGCGAGGTCGGCTCAAGCGTCTGGCAGGTCTTCGACGGCCGCGGCTCCGCGGTCCTCAACGGCGAAACCAGGACCCTCGAGAAGGGCGACCTCTTCGTGGTCCCGTCCTGGGCCGCGTGGTCTTTGCAGGCAGAGGCTGGCTCTCAAACGGAGTTTGACCTGTTCCGCTTCAGCGACGCCCCCATTTTCGAACGACTGAACTTCAACCGCACCTACATCGAAGGACGCAAGAACGCATGAGACTCCTCACCCTCCGCACCGGAAACGGCTCGACCAAGGCTGTCCGCCAGGACGGCGACACCCTCACCGAGATCGACGGGTTCTCTGACGTCGGGGCGCTCCTGAAGGACGCTGCCTGGGAGTCCATCGCGCAGGCCGCTTCCGGCGCCACGCACCCGCTCGAAGGCGCCGACCTCGACGCCGTCGTCCCCTTCCCCGGCAAGATCATCTGCGTTGGCCACAACTACCGCAACCACATCAAGGAGATGGGCCGGGAAGTCCCCGAGTTCCCCACCCTGTTCGCCAAATACCAGGAATCCCTGATCGGCCCGAACGATGACCTCGCCCTGCCGCAGGAATCGTCCACTGTCGACTGGGAATCCGAACTCGCCGTCGTGATCGGCAAGAAGGGCCGCCGGATCAGCGAAGCGGACGCCGCGGACCACATCGCCGGCTACGCCGTCCTGAACGACGTGTCCATGCGCGACTACCAGTTCCGCACCATCCAGTGGCTGCAGGGCAAGACCTGGGAGAAGTCCACCCCGTTCGGCCCCGCCCTGGTCACCAAGGACGAGTTCAGCGGCGGCCTGATGACCACCTCGGTCGACGGCGAAATCCAGCAGCAGACCCCGACCAACGACGTCGTCTTCACGCCGGAATTCCTGGTTTCCTACATCTCCACCATCATCACGCTGAACCCCGGTGATGTGATCGCCACCGGCACCCCCGGCGGCGTCGGCCACGCGCAGGACCCGAAGCGCTACCTGCAGGAAGGCCAGCTCCTGGTCACCACCATCGAGGGCCTTGGAGAACTGAAGAACCGCGTAGTCAAGGAAGCCTGATGGTCGCGCGCCACGACCAGACGACCGACCCGGAACTGCTGGCGGCACTGCTGCAGGCGCGCCGGGGCACGGCATTCTTCGCCCGCAAGCTCAACGAACTGTCTGACGCGGAGCTCGACGGCGACACGCTGCTGCCGGGCTGGACCCGCCGCCACATCACGGCACACATCGGCTACAACGCCCGGGCAATTGCCCGGCTGGTCGAGTGGGCGGCCACCGGGGTGGAAACCCCGATGTACGCCTCCACGGATGTCCGCGACCACGAGATCAACTTTGGGGCAACCCTGAGCCCGATCGCGCTGCGGCACCTGTTCGACCACTCCGCGGTGCACCTGAACGTCGAATGGCGTGACCTGCCCGAGGATGCCTGGCGCCGCACGGTGCGCACCATCCAGGGCCGCGAAGTCCCCGCCAGCGAAACCGTCTGGATGCGGACCCGCGAAGTGTGGATGCACGCGGTGGACCTGGACAACGGGGCCGTCTTCCGGGACATCCCCGTCCCGGTTCTGGAGCGGCTCCTGGCGGACATCACCGGTGCCTGGAAGACCCGCGGCACGGACAAGGACCTGGTTGTTAAGGTGACGGACCGCGGCCTCACGTTCGGCGACACCGCGTCGGCGTCGTCCACCGTGGTCTCCGGCCCCCTGGACGCCGTCGTGGCATGGGCCGCCGGCCGGGGCAACGACGGCGTCACCGCCGCCGGACCCGGGAGCGACGCCGCGAACGGCACCGTGCCGGCCGCCCCGAAGTGGATTTAGGCACCCCGCAGCCGCAGATTCCACACAAAGGAACAGCCCCCTCGACTGAAACTCCAGTCGAGGGGGCTGTCATTTTTTTTGCTGCGCTTGTCAGCCCAGGTGGACGGCCGGGGCGTCCCCGTCGGTGCCGGTGAACTTGTGGCGGTCGATGTTGATCAGGACTAGGGCGATCGGCGCGATCAGGATCGCGAACCCCGCCGCCCAGAGGAACACCGCTGCGTAGCCGGCGGACAGGGCCGCCGGCGAGACTCCGCCTGCCGTGGCCGCGGCCGCGATGGTGCTGAACAGGGCGATGCCGAGGGAGCCGCCGGTCTGCTGGGAGGCGTTCACCAGGGCGCTGGCGACGCCGGAGTCGTCCCGGTCCACGCCGAACAGCGCGAGGTTCTGCATTGGCACAAACACCATACCCAGCCCGATGCCCAGCAGCAGCAGGGCGGGCAGCATGTTCACTAGGTAGCTGCCCTGGGCGCTGACCTGGGTGAGCCAGAGCATGGCGGCGGCCATGAACACCGGGCCGACGCCTGTCGGGATCTTGGCGCCCAGTTTCGGCAGGTTCTTGGCGACCAGGCCGGCGGTGATAATCAGCACCACAGTCATGGGCAGGGAGGCGAGGCCGGCGAGGAACGGCGCGAAGCCCAGCACGATCTGGATGTACAAGTTGATGAAGAGGATGCCGCCGATCAGGACGGCACCGGCCAGGAAAGAGGCCAGGAAGGCCGCCCCGCGGTTGCGTTCGGTGGCCACGCGCAGCGGCAGCAGCGGGTGCTTGGCCCTGCGCTCGACCAGGACGAAGACCGTCAGGAGCACGATGCCGGCGGCGATGAAACCCCAGGCTTGGGGGACGTCCCAGCCGCGCTCGGCATTGGTGAAGCCGTAGACCAGGGAGCCCAGGCCCAGGGCGGCCAGGATGACACCGGGCCAGTCGTACTTAGCGGACCCGTGGGCCTTGCTTTCGCTGACCAGGGACCATACCCCGGCCAGGGCGACGATTGCGATCGGCACGTTGACGAAGAAGCACCAGCGCCAGGTCACGTGTTCGGTCAGGTAACCGCCAAGCAGGACGCCGACGGCGGCGCCGACACCCGTGATGGAGCCAAAGATGGCGAACGCGGTACCACGATCCTTTCCGCCCGGAAAGGCGACGGTCAGCAGCGCCAGTGCAGCCGGAGCCAGCAACGCCGCGAAAATGCCTTGCAGGGCGCGGGCGCCGATCAGTTCCCACGGCTGTTGCGCGATGCCGCCCAGCAGGGAGGCGATCGCGAAGCCGGCCGCTGCCACAACAAACGTCCGCTTGCGCCCCCAGAAATCCGCGATCCGGCCGCCGAGCAGCAGGAATGCCCCGAAGGCCAGGGCGTACGCCGTGACCACCCAGGACCGCGTCGCGTCGCTGATGCCCATCTCGTGCTGCAGGCGCGGGAGCGCGAGGTTCACGATGGTGCCGTCAAGGACCACCATGAACTGCGCCAGGGCCAGGAACACCAGCGCCCACCAGCCGGCCCTGCGGCCGCTCCCCTGCCTTTCGCCGCGATCTGCTAACTGCGTTGCCATGCCCATGCTCGTTCACCGTTCAAAGTAGTAATAGTTACACAAGTATAACTACGGCTAGGAGAGTGGTGATCCGGCTTACTCCGGTTCGGCCAGGAGGAATGCGAGGCGCTGCAAGGCGGGCAGGCTGGCCGCGAGCTGCCGGTGCTCCTCCGGCGACAGCCGGGAACTCGCCGCGGACAGCGCCTGCGCCCAGGCGCCCTCGAGGAGCGTTTTGATCCGCTGGGACTCGGCCGTGGGGTAGAGGGCGACGTAGCGCTTGTCGGCGGCGTCGCGGACCCGCGTGACAAGGCCGGCGGCAACCAG
>NZ_JBFRFD010000166.1:0-6688 GCF_052114645.1 Arthrobacter sp. 2YAF22_2 | reverse complement strand
CGTCACCCATGCCCATCAGGGCGGCAGCGGCCCCGCGCAGCTCGGCGAGGCGTCCGGCCAGGCCGGCATCGGCCTCAAGGGCATCGGGGGATTCGCCGCCGCTGACGCCGAGATCGGCGGCACGCAGCAGCACGCTCGGCATGCCGTTGTCGACGCAGGTCATCTCCACGTCCAGCACGCGGTCCAGCACCTTGCCTGACGGGAACAAGGCCCCGGTCGACGAGCCGGCGGTGCCTTCGAAGTCGAGCTTGATCGCACCGGCCGTGCCGGGAACGCCGTCGATCACGAGGCCGCCGTCGTAGTCCACGACGCCGGCCGGGGAGGCGAAACGCGCGGTGGCGATGCTGTTGGTGTTGACCATCCGGATCCGCACCTCGGTGTGCCCGGCGCCGGCCGGGACCAGGCCGCGCTCGACAGCGAACGGCCCCACCCCGGCGAGGATGTTGCCGCAGTTCTGCCTGCTGCTCACGAACGCGGTGTCGACGCCCAGCTGCAGGAAGAGGTAGTCCACGTCGGCGCCGTCGTCGGGGGAGGCTGAGATGACGGCGACCTTGCTGGTGAGCGGGTGGGCCCCGCCCAGCCCGTCGATCTGCCGGGGGTCGGGGGTACCCATGATCCGCAGCAGCAGCCCGTCGCGTTCGTCAGGATCTGCCGGCAGGTCGGAGGCGAGGAAGTAGGCGCCCTTGGAGGTGCCTCCGCGCATGAGAATGCAGGGAATGCCGTCAATCCCGGCCATGGTCGGCCTCGTACTCCGCCGCGGTCAGGTAGCGGACACCCAGGGCGTCGAGCACGCCGCGGAGCCGGTTGCGGTCCAGGCTGAGTTCGCCGGCGCGGTACGCCGCGCGCGACTCGGCCTCCCGCGCAACCCGGGCGTCGGCGGCCTGGAGCGTGGCCCCTGCAGCACCGCGCGGCACGCAGAGCACGCCGTCGTCGTCGGCCACCATCACGTCGCCCGGGCGCACGACGGCGCCGCCCACCGTGACCGGAACGTTCACCGAGCCGGCAGTGGCTTTGACCGTGCCCTGGGCGTTGACCGCGGCGGACCAGACCGGAAAGCCCATCGCCCGCAGCTCGGCGGTGTCCCGGACTCCGCCGGTGGTCACAAGCCCGCGGACCCCCCGGCGCTGCAGGGCCGTCGCGAACAACTCACCGAACGAGCCGTCCAGTGAGGGCGACGTGGTGGTCACCACCAGCACGTCACCTTCACGGCACTGTTCCACGGCCGCGTGGATCATCAGGTTGTCGCCCGGCCAGCAGAGCACCGTGACAGCTGAACCGGCAATCCGGACGCCGTCCTGGATGGGCCGCAAGGTGGCCCCGACCAGGCCGCTGCGGCCCATCGCCTCGTGCACGGTGGCCACGCCGTGCGCCCCGAGCGAGTGGACGGTCGAAGCTTCGGCCCGCTCGATGTCGGTGACGACGACGGTCTTCATTCGAGGACCTCGGTGACCTGGGGGTAGTAGCGCATGTAGGCCTCGCCCCTGGTGTCCACGGGAAGGCCGAGGTTGGGGCCGGCATTGCGTTTGACCTGGACGCCGCGGCGCACGGCCAGTGAGGTGTAGTAGTCCCACATGTGCTGCTGGGCGGGCAGGCACTTCATCGCCCGTTCTTTGGCGGGAAAGGCGGCGGTGATGTCGAGCAGGACGTCGGGCTTGAAGTTGCACTGCTCGGGCTGGTGCGGCTCGAAGAAAAACACCGGCGGGGCGCCGAGCACCTCGCCGGGGGCGTCGTAGCCGATTGCCTGGGCCAGAATCCTGCCCTCGATCGCCAGCCTGGCAGCCGCCGGATGGTCGCCGTTGTACGGGTCAAGCAGCGGGTGCGTGAGCACGACGGTGGGCTGCACCCGGCGGTATATCCGGACGAGTTCATCAAGCAGCTCCCGGCTCGGCAGCAGCGGGTAGTCGCCGGCGTCGAGGAATTCGACTTCCGCCCCGAGGGCGGCGGCCGCGGCTTCGGCCTCCCCGCGGCGGAGCGCCTTAATCTCGTCCAGGGACTTTCCCGCCAGCCACTGGCTGGCGGATTCGCCGCGCTCGCCGTAGGAGAGGCAGACGACGACGGCGCGGTCGCCGCGGGCGGTGGCGGCGGCGATGGCCCCGCCGGCCCGCCAGACGAAGTCGCCGGCGTGCGCGCTGATGACGAGGACGGTGGCTCCGTTGCCCATGTTCGAGTCCTTTCCGGATCGTTCCCGCGTCGTCGCCGCCCGGCACCCGCGGACAGTGCCAGACAACCACGCTCTGGCATCTCGGTCAAGGCATCGGATACAATTTTGTTAGCAATCTGGATGTGAGGGGCGCTGGCTGGATTTCCCGTCCCACACCGAACGAAGGAGTTCACAGTGACGGATGTTCCGCAGTGTCGCAGAGCCTGCAGGCAGCCCTCGACCGGCTGGGCTCGCCGGTTGAACTTCTGCGCATCTCGCCATCGCGCCCCTACGTGTTTCCCTGCGCTCGTGCAGTACGCACGCGAAAGCTACCGCGCCGCCTAGCGGTGCGGCCCAGGCACCCGAATGAAACCGAAGGAGAATACCTGATGGCCCAGAAGTCCCTGCAGGATGCGCTCGACGCGGCGGGCAACACCGTCGAACTGCTTCGCAACTCCCAACTCGGCACGTATATCTACCCAGTGGTCCCTGCGGAGTTCACCAATTGGCGGCGCGAGCAGCGTGCCTGGCGGGAGACGGCCGTGCTCTACGACCAGTCCCACCACATGGTGAACTTCTTCATGAAGGGCCCGGACGCGCTCAAGCTCCTCTCGGACACCGGCATTAACAGCTTCGCGAACTTCCCCGTGAACACGGCCAAACAGTTCGTGCCGACGGCATCCAACGGCGGCGTGATCGGCGACGGCATCCTGTTCCACCAGGCCAAGGACGACTTCGTCTACGTCGGACGGGCCCCCGCGGCGAACTGGCTCCAGTTCCACGCCGAGACCGGCGGGTACGACGTCGAATGCGTTTATGACGACCGGTCGCCGTCACGGCCCTACGGCGAGGCCGTCCGGCGCGAGTACTACCGCTTCCAGATCCAGGGCCCGAACGCCTGGCAGATCATCGAAAAACTCAATGGCGCGACGCTGGAGCAGGTGAAGTTCTTCCACATGGGCCAGCTGGGGATTGCGGGCGAGCAGGTGCGCACCCTGCGGCACGGAATGGCCGGCGCCCCGGGGCTGGAGATCTGGGGCCCCTACGAGCAGCACGGGAAGATCCGCGACGCCGTGCTCGAAGCCGGCGCCGAATTCGGCATCGAACCCTGCGGCTCGCGTGCCTACTCCTCCAACACGCTTGAGTCCGGCTGGATTCCATCCCCACTTCCGGCGATTTACAGCAGCGACGCTGAACGCGCCTACCGTCAATGGCTGCCGGCTGCGAGCTACGAAGCGACCAATGCGCTGGCCGGCTCGTTCCTCTCCCCGAACATTGAGGACTACTACCTCACCCCGTGGGAGCTCGGCTACGGTTCGTTCGTGAAGTTCGACCACGACTTTATCGGCCGTGAGGCCCTCGAGAAGATCGATCCGGCCAGGCAGCGCAAGAAGGTCACGCTGGCGTGGAACGACGAGGACCTGGCCAAGATCTGGGCTTCCTTCCTGGACCGCGACACCCCCGGTTACCAGTCTTTTGACGTCCCCAATGCGAACTACGGCTCGTCGAATTACGACTCGGTGGTGGACGCCGACGGCGCGGCAGTGGGCCTCTCACTCTTCACCGGCGTGACGGCCAACGAGCGGCGCGGCCTGTCGCTGGCCACGGTGGATCCCAACGTGGAGGTCGGCACCGAGGTCCGCGTCGTATGGGGGGAACCCGACGGCGGGTCACGCAAGACCACGGTGGAACCGCACGAACAGCTCAGCGTGCGCGCCGTCGTGAGCCCTGTGCCCTACGCCGTCACGGCACGCACCGAGTACCACGGCGGATGGCGCACGGCGGGTGCTGCGGCCCACTGACGGGCGGCTGCCAGACACAGCGGGGTCAAGTAGCGGGTGCCTCGGATTCCGCCGCCGACACTTCGCGGAGGGCCTCGATGACGCTGAGCAGGTGGCTGCGCACCGCCCGCTCGGCGGCGTCGGGATTCCGGGCGACGACGGCGTCAATGATCGCGGCGTGCTCCAGCACCGAGACCTTCGCCCGCTGGGGACGTGACGACAACTTGAACTGGTGCCGGACGCTTTGGGCGTGCAGCCGGGCCAGGACGTCGGCGGCGGTGGCATGATGGCTGAGTTCGCGGATCCGGTTGTCGAGGGAGAGGTGCAGCCGCGAGTATTCGACCAGGTCGCCCTCGGCCACCGACTCGATCATCCGGGCCCGCAGGCGTTCCAGGGCCGCGGCGTCGTCGTCGGAAATGCTCGCGGCGGTTTTGGCGGCGCACAAGCCCTCGACGCCGATCCGCACTTCCAGGATCTCGATGGCCTCGTCAACGGAGATGGCCCGAACCCGGGAGCCACGGTTAGGAAGGCGTTCCACCAGGCCCTCGCCCGCGAGTTCGAGCAGTGCGGTGCGGACGGTAGCCCGGCTGGCCGAGAACGCCGCACTGAGGTCGGCCTCGATGAGACGCTGGTTGGGTGCGTACTCCCCCCGGATGATCGCGGCCCGGATGACGTCGGTGACCCGCTTGTCCACGGCGGCCGCCGCCTCCGGTAAAGGACCGCCAATTGCTGACGACATTTGCACTCAACTCCCGGAAATGACCGTACAAAGGAAGGAACCCCGATGCGGGACACCATTTTGTCTACAATCTTAGGAGCATCGGAGGGGAGTGCCCGCAAGCGCGTCGCAGTACTCGGTCTCGGCGAGGCCGGGAGCATCTATGCCGCGGACCTCGCCGGGCGCGGAGCGGCCGTGACGGCCACCGATCCCATGGCCGCTGCAACGCCGCCCGGGGTCACCCGCACCGGCAGCATCGCCGGGGCGGTGCGCGGCGCCGGCCTGGTGCTGAGCCTGGTCGGGGGACGGGCCGCGGAAGCCGCCCTTGAGGAGGCCCTCCCCGCGATGGAGCCGGCAGCCATCTTCGCCGACCTGAACACCGCCGGGCCCGCCGACAAGCAGCGGTTCGCCCAACGCGCGGAGCAGCACGGCATCGGGTTCGTCGACGTCGCCATCCTGGCGCCGGTTCCCCGCGCCCGGATCGCAACCCCCCTGCTGATCAGCGGCGCGGGGTCGGACGCGCTGCTGCCGGTCCTGGCCGGCTGGGGGATCCCGGCGACGAGTGCGGGCCGCGACGCCGGGGCGGCCGCCGGGCTGAAGCTGCTTCGGAGCGTCTTCATGAAGGGCCTTGCGGCCACTGTCCTTGAGTCCGTCACAGCCGCAAGGGCCGTGGGAGCCGAGGACTGGATCATCGGCCAGATCGCCTCGGAGCTGGGCCCGTCCGGCCCGGCGCTGGTAGCGCGGATCCTCGAAAGCACGCCGGTCCATGCCGCGCGCCGGGAGGCCGAGATGTCCGATGTGCGCTCATACCTTGAGACACTCGGAGCCTCCCATCCAATCACCGACGGCACCATCCAGTGGCTGCATTCGCTGGTACCGGGCAATGCTTCCTGACGGCGCCGGCGGCCCGGGTCAGGCCACCCGCCACAGGCTGCACTCGTCCGCGTTGACTGCCTTGCGGGTACCCGACTGCCGGTCCAGGATCCAGACAACGCCGATCCCGGGTGCGGTCTCTTGGACGCTGCCGCGGCGGATCACGACGTCGTCGTAATTCGGGCCGACGCGCAGCCGGGCTTCGATCTCGTCGCCGCGGTGCAGCTGATCGAGGGCACGGACCCGGGTTATTTGGGCTTTGGCTTCCTTCAACATGGCGGGCCTCCCGGACTGGAGCTGGTGCCTGCGCTTGCCGGCCCTTCCAGTGTCCGGCGCCAATGTTGCCGCTGCGTTTCCGGCCGGTAAGCGGTGCGTTAGTTTTCCGGCCCGGACCGGAATTCAAGGCGCCGGACCGGCGGGGGGATCGACGCGGGCGTCCTGCCACGCCAGAATAGGGCCTATGCGACTGCCGCTGATGCCCCCGATCGCGCCGATGTTGGCGAAAGCCGTGAGTGGCCTGCCGGACGGGCTGATGAGCTTTGAGCCCAAGTGGGACGGATTCCGTTCCATCATCTTCCGCGACGGGGACGAGGTGGAGATCGGCAGCCGCAACGGCAAACCCCTCACCCGCTACTTCCCGGAGCTTGTGGAGGCCCTGAAACTGAACCTCCCGCCGCGCGGCGTGGTCGACGGCGAGATCATCCTGGTTGGAGCCACGGGGGACCGGCTCGACTTCGACGGGCTCCAGCAGCGGATCCACCCCGCGGCGAGCCGGGTCCGTCTGCTCGCCGAGCAAACCCCCGCGAGCTTCGTCGCCTTCGACCTGCTGGCCCTCGACGAGGAGGACCTCACCGGCAGGCCTTTCGCAGAGCGCCGCGCGGCCCTGGAACGGGCCCTCGCGGGCAGTTCCGCGCCGGTCCACCTGACCGCGGCGACCGGGGACCGGGAGACCGCTGGACGGTGGTTCCGACAGTTCGAGGGCGCCGGACTGGACGGCATTATTGCGAAGGCCCTCGACTCGAAGTACCAACCGGACAAACGCACCATGTTCAAGGTCAAGCACGAACGTACCGCTGACTGTGTGCTCGCCGGCTACCGGGTGCACACCTCCGGCCCGGACCGGATCGGCTCGCTGCTGCTGGGGCTGTACAACGACGACGGCGTGCTTGCCAGCGT
>NZ_JBFRFD010000165.1:0-6749 GCF_052114645.1 Arthrobacter sp. 2YAF22_2 | reverse complement strand
GATCGTGACCGGGCTGGTGGACGCGGCTGTGACGTTTACCGTGACGCCGGGCAGCAGGTTGGTGAAGGTGTTGGTCGCTGACGTGATGTCCTGGGCGGCCGTTGTTCCCGCGTAGAGCGTCACCCTGGCGTCGGTGGGGGGCGTGATCTGGGTCATGGTGTTGTTGGAGACAGAGAACCCTGCCGCGGTTCCGGTGGCGCCGGCGCTGAACTGCAGCCGGAACAGGGCGTTGCCGGAGGCGTCGACTTCGCCGGTGGCTATCTTGAGGACATTGACGCCGGCGGAGGAATTGTTCACCGCCGTCGCGACGTCGTCCAAGGACGTGGAGGCGGCAATGATGGTCGTCGGCGTGCCGGCGGCGCTGGTAATGGTGAACGTGTTGACGGGCCAGGTGGCGACCTTGTCACTGACCGAGACCTGGGCCTGGGCGGTCGCGCCCACCACCACGTCGATGGACCCGGCCGCGGCACCGGAAGCGGCAGTGGCCGTCACGCCCGCAGAGCTGCTGGTGGCGGAGAACAACTCCAGCGAGTCGGGCTTGCCGGCCGCTGTGGCCACGGTGGCCAGGGATGCCACTTTGCTGTTCAGGCCTTGGAGGGCGGAAATCATTGATTGAACCGATGACGACTGGTTCTTCAGCAGGGTCTGAGGGATAGCCTCGACCTGCATCAGCTGGCTGATGAGGGAGGTGGTATCCAGTCCACTGGCCAGGCCGGGAAGTGAGAGCCCCATGGATTGTCCTTCTGCCGTCGTCGATCAGTGCCTATGCGGTGACGGCGGCCGGAGAGTTTTTTGCTCTCCGGCCGCCGTTAGGTGCCAGTCCCTATCCGGCTACGCCGGAAGGAGTCAGTCGTTGCAGCTTAGCGCAGCAGCGAGAGGACGCCCTGGGTGGACTGGTTGGCCTGCGCGAGCATGGCCGTTCCTGCCTGGGACAGGATGTTGGAGCGGGTGTACTTCGACATCTCGTCAGCCATGTCGACGTCGCGGATCCGGGACTCGGAAGCCGTGAGGTTTTCCTTGGCAACACCGATGGTCTGCACTGCGGATTCCAGGCGGTTCTGGGAAGCACCCAGGGCCGCGCGGGCGGTGGAGACGTCCTTGATCTTTTCGTCCAGCAGGTTGATGGCGTTCTTCGCTCCGGTAGCGCTGGAGAAGTCCAGACCGGTGACCGTCGGGGTAGCCGGGGGAGTGAGGGGCGCGTCGTTCAGATCCGTTGCTGAAGGGGCAGTCGTGCCGACCGTCCCCCCGTCCTTGGAGGTAACGATGATGCCCTTGGTGCTACCGTCAGTGTTCTTTGCGATCGAGGCATTGAACTTCCCTGCGAATCCCGCCTCAGAGTTCAATTTGGTGACGAGCTCATCGGCAGTCATCGCGGTGGATCCGGTGTCGACCGAAACGGTCGAAGTGGCGGTTCCATTTGTCGAGGTGAAGGTGTACGTTCCGCCAGCGATGGTCGGTGCTCCGGTGCCCCCGTCAAACGCCTGGAAATCAAATTCCTGACCGCCTACAGGGTTAGAAGACTTCAAAGAGTCAGCGATGCCACGCACGTTGGCCTTGCTCAGGTCAACGGTGATCTGGCTGCTGGCGTCCCCACCGGCACCGATCTGGAAGCTCAGCTGACCGTTGGCGGATGCTCCGGCCTTGCCGTTGAGGAGGCTGATGCCGTTGAAGTTGGTGCCGTCGCCGATCCGCCCGAGCTCGTCCACCAGACCGGTTGCTTCAGTGGCAATGGCCTTGCGGGAGTCGGCGTTGTTGGAGTCGTTACCGGCCTGAACTGCCAGGTCGCGGAGACGCTGCAGGATGGCGTGGGTCTGGTTCAGGCCGCCTTCAGCGGTCTGGACCACGTTGATGCCGTCCTGGGCGTTGTTGGCTGCGACGCCCAGGCCGTTGACCTGCGAGCGCAGACCCTCGGAGATGGCCAGACCGGCTGCGTCATCCGCGGCGCGGTTGATGCGCAGGCCGCTGGAGAGCTTCTCCAGCGACTTGTTCAGGTTGGTCTGGGTGCTGCTGAGGTTGCGGTACGCGTTTGCTGCCGCGATGTTGGTGTTGACAACCATTCCCATGATGTTTCCTCCATGATTTGGGACGATGTTCGATGGCCCGTCCGTGGGCCTTCATGGGTAGTTATCGCCCGTCGGCCGGCATAGGTAAGCGAATTTACAAAAGAGTTTTCGGATGGCCCCTTTTCAGCAGACACCGACGTCGGCCTCCCCGCATCGCTAACGAAGGCCGGACCCCTGCCGATAGTTCCAGCGAACCCGAAAACTGGCTCGCGTCGTCCGCACGACCCGAATGCTTGCCACGGGTAGCCCGTCAGCCCGCACACCATTGACTTATGAGGGAGCCGTCCAGCCCATGGCCATCCACGAACTTTCCGCCTTGCTCTGGCGGGAGCGTGAACTCTTGGACGTTCTGACCTTCAAGCTCGAAGAGGAACAGTTGCTGCTCACGTCCGGTAACTCGCGGTGGCTTCCGCTCGGCACCAAAGAGGTCGAGCAGGTCCTGGGGCACCTCTCCCAGGCAAGCCTCGCCCGGACCATCGAGGCCGCCGTCGTCGCCGAATCCTGGGGCCTGCCCACGGACGCGACGCTGAGCGAACTGGTGGCCGCGGCACCCGAGGGAGCCTGGGCCGAGGTGCTCAACGCCCACCTGACGGCGCTGACGCGGCAAACGTCGTTGATCAAGGAACTGCGCGACACCAACGAGCAGTTCTTGCGGTCCGCCGTCCGCTCCACCCAGGAGTCGATCGCCGACCTGCAGCCCTCCTCGGCCGCGGGTACCTATGACGCGCAGGGCAAAACCGGGGCAACCGCCGGTTCCCGTATTTTCGACCAGAGGTTCTAAGGAGCCAGCATGAGCACTTTTGGTGCCCTGAACACGGCCTACCGTGGACTGACCGCGGCCCAGCAGGGAATGAATGTGGCCGGGCAGAATATTGCCAACGCAGCCACCGAAGGTTACACCCGCCAGCGCGTGCAGCAATCCCCGCTCGCGGCGCCGGCGCAGGGTCTCTGGGGCGCGGGTGCACCCCAAGTCGGTCAGGGCGTCTCGGTTGACGCGATCGCACGGCTGGGAAGCAGCTTCCTCGACGGCGGTGTCCGGTCCGCAGGCGCCCAGGCGGGATACGCCAGCGTACGGTCCTCCGCCCTCCAGAACATCGAGGGCGTCCTCAACGAACCCGGCGACAACGGCGTTTCCGCCGCCCTGCAGGGGTTTTGGTCGGCCTGGCAGGGTGTCGCCAACCAGCCCGGCGAAGCCGCTCCGTCCGGCTTGGTGATCCAGGCCGCGAACACCCTGACCACCCGCATCGCCACGGCCTACCAATCATTGGACGGGCAGTGGACTGACGCCCGGGGCCAGGCGGCCGACGCGGTGACCGCCGTCAATTCGGCGGCATCCCAGGTCGCGGCCTACAACACCACCATTCGGTCCACTCTCGCCGCCGGTGGGTCGGCCAATGAGCTGATCGACGCCCGGGCCAAGCTCACCGAGAGCATCGCGCGGTTGGCCGGAGGCACCGTGCGCGAGCAGGCCGACGGCACCGTGGATGTCCACATCGGCGGCAACGCCCTGGTGATGGGTTCCTCTGTGAGGACGCTTGCCCTCACCGGTGGGTCGTCCATGGCTGGCTCGGCCGCCAGCCCGGTCCAGCTCGAGTGGGCGGATCTGCCCGGCGTCGCGGTGGGGCTCGACGGCGGGCAGCTGGCAGGTTCCTTGTCCATCCTGGCCCCCGCGGCCGGCGGATCCGGCGGCGTGATCGCCGAGGCTGCCGCCTCCTACGACCGCCTGGCAACCCAGCTGGCCTCGGACGTCAACGCAGTCCACTCCGGCGGGCTGACGGCCGCGGGCACACCTGCCGGAGACTTCTTCTCGATCGATGCCAGCCGCCCGCCGGCGCTCGGGATCAGCTCCATCCAGGACCCGGCCCTGATCGGCGCGGCCGCCGTCGGCTCCGGGGCGAAGGACGGCCACAACGCCGATGCCCTGGCCCAGATCGGCACCAAAACTACATCCCCTGACGCGACGTGGCAGTCGATTGTGACCGGAATTGGCCTGCAGTCCAGAAACGCCCAGCAACACGAAACCCTCACCACCGCCGTCGAGACCTCGGCGCAAACCAGCAGGTCGTCCTCCGCGTCGGTCAGTTTGGACGAGGAGAACGTCAGCCTGCTCACCAACCAGCACGCCTACCAGGCGGCAGCCCGGGTGATGACCGCCGTGGATGAGGCCCTGGACGTCCTGATCAACCACACCGGCTTGGTAGGAAGGTAGCCATGCTTAACCGAGTCACAAACCTCACCATGTCCGCGGCTGCGCAGCGCAATCTTCAGCTGCAGCAGTCCAAGCTCGCCGGGCTTCAGGACAAGGCGTCGTCGCTGGATAAGATCAGCCGCCCCTCGGATGACCCGTCGGCCACCGCGCAGGCGCTGCAGACCCGCACCCGCCAGGCGGCGGCGGCACAATACAGCCGGAACATCGACGACGGGAACAGCTGGCTGACTGTCRCCGACTCGGCGCTGGGGCAGGCAACCAACATCCTTAACCGGGTCCGTGACCTGACCCTGCAGGCCTCGAACGACTCCCTGGGCCAAAAGGAACGCGACGCCATCTCCACCGAACTCAAAGGCCTGAATGCGGACCTGCTGTCGGTGGCCAACACCCAGCACCTGGGCCGTAACATCTTCGCCGGAACCTCTGACAAGGACGGCGCCTTCACCCAGCCCATCCCGCCGGACCCTGCGATCCCCGGCGATCCGGGCACGCCGCCGAGCTTCAACGGCACAGCCGGTGGCACCGTGGAACGTCGCGTCAGCGATAACCGGACCATCCGGGTGGACGCCGACGGCGCCAAGATCTTCGGGGATGGCAGCACATCCGTCTTCGCCCTGATCGGAAAGATCACCAGCGATCTCGATGCCGGGAATGCCTCCAACACCCATTTGACCGCGTTGGATCAAGGCATCAAGAATGTCATCAGCGGACGCGCGGAGATCGGCACACGGCAGGCCGAACTCGAACGCGCGGGAACCGTCAACACAGATTTGGAGGCCAGCTTGGACGCCCAGAAGACGGGAATCGAGAAGGCAGATCTCGGCAGCGTGATCATGGACCTGAAGCTCCAGGAAACCAACTACCAGGTGGCCCTGGCCGCCACGGCGCGGGTCCTGCAGCCCACACTGATGGACTTCCTGCGATGAACTCCGTCCTGAGCAGCACCCCCGTGACCTTCACCGCCCCCATGCCGGGCTTGGAAGCGGTCCACGACTTCGCGCTGCGCAGCATCGACAGCGCTCCGGGCCTCTTCGCCCTGGAATCAGAGTCCGCACCGGTGCGGCTCTTCCTGGCCGACACCTCGGTGTTCGTTCCGGGCTACACTCCCCGGCTTCCGGCCGCCGCTTTGGAAGCCCTGGAACTTGCCAAGGACGAGACGGCACAGGTGCTGGTGGTGGTCAACCACTCCCCCACCYCCACCACGGTGAATCTGATGGCGCCGATCGTGTTCAACCCGGCCAACCGCCGCTGCACCCAACTCGTGCTCGACGGCAAGGAATACCCGCTGCAGGCGGAACTCGGCGCGCTCTAGCTACTTCTTGGCGCTCCAGACGCTACGCAACTAGCAGTGGCGGGCCGGAGATGAATTCATACCACTCCGGGAACGGGTCAGGGGGTAATTCCAATTCGGGATCACGCCCCGGGTCCGGGGGCAGGCCCTCGACGCTGCCGTTGTCCGTGCTGATTAATCCGTTCGGCCAGTGGGGTGGTTCCCAGTCCTGGTGTTCGCTGGCGTAGTGCCGGCCGGCCGGTGAGGTCCAGCCCGGCGGGTGGTCTTTACTCGCTCCGGTGGGTGTCCAGGCGGTGCTGTGTTTGAGGCCGTGGTGTTTGCGGCAGGGCTGGCCGAGGTTTGAAATTCCGGTGGTGCCGCCGTCGGCCCASGCCAGCAGRTGGTCCGCCTCGTTAACCAGGGATTGGTTGTTGCAGCCCGGGAACGGGCAYYTGCCGTCCCGGAGSCGRAGCCASTGCCGCAGGGCCTTSGKSASCCGGTAGCTGGTCCGTCCGATCTCCAGCGGMGCCCCGTCCCSCGGGTCGGTCAGGACCCGGTARAACGARKCGGCGCCGTCSGCGACCAGGCGGCGRGCCATCGACGGCGGAATCGGACCGTACCCGTCCAGCACGGCCGGTTCCTCCGTGGCTCCCAGGAGCGACAGCGCCGGGACGGTGATCAGGACCTGCGCCCGCGGCGACKGAACACCACCCGCCACGCCCCCTGCCGCCGCACCACCGCCGAACGGGCCCCGTCCTGTCCCGCTGTCGGGCATTCCGGGGGTGAGGAGCCAGCCCGCGGCGACGTCCGCGCGGAGCTGGGACAGGTTTCTGGCCTCGTCGGGGCCCTGCAGGGCGCGGGCGGCGGCGGTGGTCCGGTCCCAGATTCCCGCGGCCGTGGCGGCGGGGAGGTAGGCGGAGAGCCAGGCCATCCCGTCCCGGTCCGGGGCATACTCGACCCGCCGGTCCGCCGCACACTTCGTGTGGCGGGCCTCGATGCTGACCGGGTGGTGGCGTTCCCGCCAGGCGCGGGCCTTGGCCCGGAACCGGCCCGGCACGAGCTCCCCGGCCCGGCAACCGCGCGCCGGGTCCGGGCCGGCCGGGTCCAGGAAGTGCGCCTCCAGCCCGGCCGTGCCGGCAGGGTCGAGGCCGGAGGTTTCGTCGACGACGATCCGGGCGTGTTGCCAGGAAATCGTCCCGGCCTGCAA
>NZ_JBFRFD010000164.1:0-6754 GCF_052114645.1 Arthrobacter sp. 2YAF22_2 | reverse complement strand
GCCACGAGGTGACCGAATACCCGCAGGACGACGGCGGAACCTACACGACGCTGATGGCGGACGGCACCGAGGTCGCCGGGATCGCCACCGTGCCGCAGGCGGAGCGCAACCTCGAGCCCGGCTGGCAGCTGTATTTCGGCGTCTCCAGCGTGGCTGATGCCGTGGCGGCCGCGCGTGCCGCGGGCGCCGTCGTGCTGGCCGAACCGGAAGACGTCGAAGAGGCCGGCAGTATTGCCACGCTCAGGGACCCGCACGGCGCCGTCTTCAGCCTGCTGGAGGTTTAACCAGATCGAGTGCTCCATAAGTGCCGTTATGAGGCTGCTAAACGGCACTTATGGAGCACTCGCCGGCAGGGTTCCCTGGCCGGCCCCGCCAGGCGAGGCGAGGGGCCGGCGGTGAGGGGCGCTCGATGGGGGTTTAGCGGTAGGCGTTGACCATCCGGACGGCGCCGCCGTCGACGCCCTTGGCGCCCTGGACGTAGTCCGGACCGGTCTTCAGGACCGAGTCGGAGTCTTCCCCGACGGTGCCCATGATCCAGGACGGCAGGCCGCGGGCGTTCAGGTGGTTCACCGCGGCGTCGGCCGCCTCGGCGGAAACGATGGCCACCATGCCTACGCCCACGTTGAGGGTGCGCTCCAGGTCGGCCAGCGGGACGTTGCCCAGTTCGGAGACCAGCTTGAAGATGGCCGGCAGCTCCCAGGTGGCACGGTCCACGGTGGCCAGCAGGCCCTGCGGCAGGACCCGGGCGAGGTTGGCGGCCAGTCCGCCGCCGGTGACGTGGCTGAAGCCGTGGACGCCCTTGGAGCTGTTGACCGGGAAGGCACGGGCCAGGTCCAGGCAGTCCGCGGCGTAGACCCGGGTGGGCTCCAGGAGCTCCTCGCCCAAGGTGCGCTCAAATTCAGAGACCTCGCGGTCCAGGGCCCAGCCGGCGTGGTTGATGACGCGGCGGACCAGGGAGTAGCCGTTGGAGTGCAAGCCGGAGGACGCCATGCCGATCACCACGTCGCCGGAGCGGACGCGGTCCGGGCCCAGCAGGGACTCCGCCTCGACCACGCCGGTGGCAGCGCCGGCCACGTCGTACTCATGCTCGCCCAGCAGCCCCGGGTGCTCGGCAGTTTCGCCGCCCACCAGGGCGGTTCCGGCAACGGAGCAGGCCGCGGCGATGCCGCGGACGATGTCCGCGATGCGTTCGGGAACAACCTTGCCGCAGGCGATGTAGTCCGTCATGTAGAGCGGCTCGGCGCCCACGACGACGATGTCGTCCACCACCATGCCGACCAGGTCGAAGCCGATGGTGTCATGGATGTCCATGGCCTGGGCGATGGCGACCTTGGTGCCGACGCCGTCCGTGGAAGTGGCCAGCAGCGGCCGCTTGTAGGTCAACAGCTTCGAGACGTCGTAGAGGCCGGCGAAACCGCCAACCCCGCCGATCACGGAGGAGTTATGGGTSGCCTTGACGGCGTCCTTCATGAGTTCGACGGCGCGGTCTCCCGCTTCGACGTCGACACCGGCGGAGGCGTAGGTGATGCCGGTGTTCCGGGCGTCGTTTGTGTCAGCGGCCGGGGAAGCGGAAGTCATACTGGCTCTTTCTTGTCGGCATCAGGCTTGGCGGCGGGGACGCGGTCGGCGTCGGTGAGCAGTTCTTCGAATTCAGCGTCGGGCCCGGGATCACAGCCGGTGGCGCCGGCCTTCTCGGCCGGGTCAACGCCCGCACCGATGCCGTCAGCCGCGCCGCCGTCGGCCGCCCGTGTTCCGGATGCGACGTTCGCCGTAGCGGAAGCGGCCGCGGGCAGCCCGCCGGGCTGTCCGACAGACTGTCCGACGGAGTCGGGGCGTTCCAGCAGGTTCTTGCCCAGCTTGTCGGCGCCCGGGAGCTCGATTGGGTACTGGCCGGTGAAACAGGCGGTGCAGAGGCGTTCGCGCGGCTGCCGGGTGGCGCCGATCATCCCGTCTTCGGAGATGTACGCGAGCGAGTCCGCGCCGATGGCCTGGGCGATCTCGTCGATCGTGGCGCCGTTGGCGATCAGCTCCGCACGGGACGCGAAGTCGATGCCGTAGAAGCACGGCCATTTCACCGGCGGGGAGGAGATCTTGATGTGTACCGAGGCGGCGCCGGCTTCCCGGAGCATCCGCACGATGGCGCGCTGGGTGTTGCCGCGGACGATCGAGTCGTCGACCACCACTACGCGCTTGCCGCGGATCACGGAGTCCAGCGCGTTGAGCTTGAGCCGGATGCCGAGCTGGCGCAGCGTCTGGGAGGGCTGGATGAAGGTCCGGCCCACGTAGGCGTTCTTGACGAAGCCGTGTGCGAACGGGATGCCGGATTCCTCGGCGTAGCCGACGGCGGCGGGGGTGCCCGACTCCGGCACCGGGATGACGATGTCCGCTTCCTGTGTGTTTTCGCGGGCCAGCTGGCGACCCATCTCGACGCGGGATTCGTACACGGAGCGGCCGGCGATGGCGGCGTCCGGGCGGGCGAGGTAGACGTATTCGAAGACGCAGCCGGCCGGCGTCGGCTCGGCGAAGCGCTGGGACCGGACGCCCTGTTCGTCAATGGCGATGAATTCGCCCGGCTCGATCTCGCGGATGAAGCTTGCGCCGACGGTGGCGAGGGCGGACTGCTCGGAGGCGACCACCCAGCCGCGTTCCAGCCGGCCCAGGACCAGTGGGCGGATGCCGTAGGTGTCGCGGGCGGCGTAGAGGGTGCCTTCATCCATGTAGACGAAGCAGAAGCCGCCCTTGATCTTGGGCAGCAGTTCCAGGGAGGTCTGTTCGAGGGACTTGCCCTCCTCGCCCTCGAGAAGGGCGGTGACCAGGGCGGTGTCCGAGGTGTTGCCCTGCTTCATCTCGCCGGTCAGCTGGCCGCCGTTGCGGTCCATGATCATGGCCTTGAGCTCGGCGGTGTTGGTCAGGTTGCCGTTGTGCGCCAGKGCAACGGTGCCCGTGGCGGTGGCGCCGAGGGTGGGCTGGGCGTTGGCCCAGTGGCTCGCCCCGGTGGTGGAGTACCGGCAGTGCCCGACGGCCAGGTGCCCGGTCAGGGTGTTCAGCGTGGTCTCGTCAAAGACCTGGGACACCAAGCCCATGTCCTTGTAGACGTTGATCCGCTTGCCGTCGCTGGTTGCTATGCCAGCCGACTCCTGACCGCGGTGCTGTAGCGCGTACAGCCCGTAATAGGTGAGTTTTGCTACCTCTTCGCCGGGAGCCCAGACCCCGAAAACGCCACAAGCGTCCTGAGGGCCTTTTTCGCCAGGGAGAAGATCATGAGAAAGTTTTCCATCGCCGCGTGCCACTGGTCGATTATCTCACGTCGTGCGCCAGGACTTTTCCGGCGGCCGGTTTGTGACCTGCCAGCCTAGGCGCGGTCTTCGCCGTCGGTCTCCGGAACTGAGTCGGGAACGGACTCGACGACGGCGCGCTCGGCGCGGCGGACGCTCAGCCGGTCCAGCACCAGCGCGACGACGGCGCCCAGGATGGCGCCGCCCGCGGCGCAGAAGATCAGGAAAAAGCCGAAGACGGCGTTGGCATCGTAGCGCTCGTCGGCGGGCAGGCCGTAGGCGATGACGGCGGCCACGACTCCGCCCAGCAGGGCGCCGGCGATCAGGAACGGCACGTACTTCGGTGCGCGCCGGACGGTGACGGCGCGGCGTTCGGGCGCAACGGGGGTGTCTTCAGAAGCCATGCCGTTAAGCGTACTGCCCCGGCGGCCGCTGTTTTTCCCACCGATTCCGGACGGCCGCGGCGCGGATCCGTGGTGCGTTCGTGCGATTCTGCCGCGGAGATCGGGAAGCCTAGCGGGAACGCGGCCTTCAGGGCAGACTTAGGGATGGGGGAGGGTGCGGTCCGGATTATAAGGACCCACCATGTCAGTCACAGCGGAAAGTATCCGTGACCAGCAGCGCATCATCTGGGACGAGTTCGCGGCGGGCTGGAAGAAATGGGATGCGGAACTGCTCGGCTGGCACCGCCCTTTCGGCGACGCCATGATTCAGGATGCCCGGCTGCTGCCGGGCTCGTCCGTACTCGATGTCGCTGCCGGATCCGGCGAGCCGGGTCTCACAGTCGCGGAGCTGGTGCCGGAGGGCGACGTGGTCCTGTCCGACATCTCGGCCGGGATGTTGCATGTGGCGAGGGAGAAGGCCGCGGCCAGGAGCCTGCCCAATGTCAGCTTCAGCGTCTGCCCGGCCTCTGAACTTCCCTTCGATGACGCAACTTTCGACGCGGTGCTGTGCCGCTTCGGTTTCAACTTCTTCCCCGAGATGCGGCTCGCACTGCGGGAAATGGTCCGTACGGCAAAGCCCGGGGCGAGGATCAGCGCGGCCGTCTGGGGCAAGGCCGCGGCGAATCCCTGGGCCAGCCTCGTGCTGGGCACACTCGCGCAGCACACCGAGTTGCGGCAGCCGCCGGCGGGGACGCCGGGGCTGTTCCGCTGTTCCGCGCCGGGCTTCATGGCCCGGATGTTCAGGGATGCCGGTCTGGTGGACGTGGCGGAACGGACGGTCAGCACGGACCTGGTGCACGAGTCCCCGGAGGACTACTGGGAGTTCATGGAGGACATCGCTACCACGGTGGCCATGGGACTGGCGACGGCGGATAAGGAAGCCCGGTCGCTGATCCGCTCGGACGTATTCCAATTGCTGGGCCGCTACGAGCACGAGGGTGCGCTCCGGTTGCGGTCGACGGCGACGCTGGTGGCGGGCACCCGGGCTTAGTCCGATTTTGCGACCGACTTATGTCGGTTGCGCGTGCGCCTACGCCAGGCAGGCGCGGCTAGGCCGGTACGGCTGGTCCCGAGGCATCGGCAATGATGGCCCGCACGGAGTTATTGCGCTTTTCGTGCGTCAACTCCGCCAGGCCCAAAGCCTCCAGCAACGGCGGCAGGTACATGCCGAACCGGCCGCGGTACCCGTTCCGCAGTCCGTACCACCCGCCCACGGGATTCTCCGGGCTCCGTCCCCATGCCTCGACGGTTCCTTCTGCGGCCTGCTTGTTCTCGTCCGCAGCGCCCAAGGGCACCCAGTCGTCTTTTTCCATCAGCCACAGCTGAAGGTCTTCGAGGGCTCGGAGGTGGTACTTCAGCGTGGTGGAGCCGACTTGGCACACCAGGGCGGGTGGATCGGATTGCTCGTCCCGGTACATCGTGTACTCGGAAGTCCCCGGCGCTGTCTTGAGTGCCCAAGGATCCTGCTTGGTGCCAGTTGCCACTTGGTCCGCCTTTGGGTTAGGCCGCTTTCGGCGCTGCTTGCTCCGAGCCTACCCAGTGTTGCCGGGCGGGCGCGAGGGCTAGAGGCCC
This sequence comes from Arthrobacter sp. 2YAF22_2, assembly GCF_052114645.1. Lineage (NCBI taxonomy): Bacteria > Bacillati > Actinomycetota > Actinomycetes > Micrococcales > Micrococcaceae > Arthrobacter > Arthrobacter sp. 2YAF22_2. The sequence continues at coordinate 1,464 of NZ_JBFRFD010000164.1, read as the reverse complement.
AGTTGGTCCTTCAACGCGGCGACGTGGCCCTCGGCCTTGACCTTGTACTGCGCCAGCTTCACGTTGCCCTCGGGATCGAGAACGACGGTGGAACGGACGATCCCTTCGGTGATCTCGCCGCGGATCAGGTTCTCGCCCCAGGCACCGTAGGCCAGGGCCACCGCGTGGTCCTGGTCGGACAGCAACGGGAAGGTCAGGGCGTAGTCGCCGGTGAAGTGCGCCAGCGCCTCGGGCGCGTCCGGCGAGATGCCCAGGACCTCGTAGCCGGAGCCTTGCAGCGAGGCCAGGCTGTCGCGGAAGTCGCAGGCTTCGGTGGTGCAGCCAGGGGTGGCCGCCTTCGGGTAGAAATACACGATGACGTTCTTGCCGCGGTAATCGGCGAGGGACACCGGCTTGCCTGCAGCGTCGGAAAGCGTGAAGTCGGGGGCCGGGGTTCCGGGCTGGAGCTTGACGGTGAGGTTCTGGCTCATGGGAGGTCCTTCGCGGGAGGCGGTTGGCAATCGGTCTGTGGTGCACAACACCACGGGCGGTTTCGGTATTCCGACGGCGGCGCACGGCCGCGACCAGCCGCCCAGCCGGGTCTCAGAATGCGTGGCCGCGGGCCCAGTCGAATGCTTCCTCGGCAGGGCCGGTGCACTCCAGGCTGATGGGGCCGCCGTAGCCCAGCGCACGGCTGCGGGACAGCCACTGCCGGAGCGGGAGGTTGCCGGTACCGGGGGCGCCGCGGCCGGGCGAGTCCGCAATCTGGACGTGGCCGAACGCACCGGCGTGCTGCTCGATGACCGCGCCGACGTCGTCCCCGTTCACGGACAGGTGGTAGAAATCGGCCAGGAACGCGAGGTTTTCCACGCCGGTCTCGGCCCGCACGCGGGTGATCAGGCCAAGGGCGTCGGCCGCCGTGCGCAACGGGTAGCGCGGCGCGGCGCTGACCGATTCCAGCAGCACGGTGCCGCCGATCCGTGCGACGGCGGCGGCCGCCGCGGCCAGGTTGTGGATGCCCAGCTCGTCCTGCTTCGCGGCTGACTCGCCGTCGATCCGGTTGCCGAAGAGGGCGTTGAAAGAGGTACAGCCGAGGCTGCCGCCCAGGCCCGCCACTGCGTCGATGTTGTCGCGGAACTCGGCCGAGCGCCCGGGCCAGGAGACCAGGCCGCGGTCCCCGCCGGGCATGTCCCCGGCCGCGAAGTTCAGCCCGGTGAGCTGCACCCCGGCGTCGGTGATGGCCCGCTGGAAGGCCGTGGCCTCGGCGTCGGACGGGACAGCACGGTCAAAGGGCCACCAGAACTCGACGGCGTCGAACCCCGCCGCCTTGACCGCGGCCGGCCGCTCCAAGATCGGGAGCTCGGTCAGCAGGATGGAGCAGTTCACGGTGTAGCTCATGGTTTTAGTCCTTGCGGAATGCGCCACGCGGGCGGTTGATCTGGATGTTGATGGGGCTGACAGCTTTTTCACAGCCTAGGCATAACT
>NZ_JBFRFD010000163.1:0-6792 GCF_052114645.1 Arthrobacter sp. 2YAF22_2 | reverse complement strand
GTCAGGGACTGCGCGTACCGGGCCCATTCCACCGTGATCGGGGCGCTGCGGGTGACGTCGCCCCACAGGATAGACGGGCGGGTGCAGCGTGAGCCGTAGGACTGGACCCAGCCGTGCACGGTGACGTCAAAGCCTTCGAGGTTTTCGGCGAAGTACTGGACCATGTCGTTGCGTTCCGGCTCGCCGTGGACCAGGACATCGAAGCCGAGCTCCTCCTGCAGCTCCACGACGCGCTTGATTTCGTTCTTCATCAGCTGTTCGTACTGCCCCGTGCTGAGCTCGCCCTTGTTGGCGCGGGCCCGCGCGGTCCGGATCTCGGCGGTCTGCGGGAAGGAGCCGATGGTGGTGGTGGGCAGCGGCGGCAGGTGCAGGGTCTTCTCCTGGGCCGCTTCCCGGACGGCGTACGCGGAGCGGCTGAAGTCGGCGTCCGTGAGGGCGGCGGTGCGGTTCCGGACCTCGGCGCGCCGCACGCCGTCGGCCTCGGCGCGGGAGGCAATGATGCGGGTGGCCTCCTCGATGGCCGGCTGGACGGCGTCGGGGTCGCTCAGCAGCCCGGCGAGGGTGACAACCTCGGCGGTCTTCTGGTCGGCGAAGGCCAGCCAGCTGCGCAGCTGCGGTTCAAGCTGGACTTCTTCCTCGACGTCGTGCGGGACGTGCGCGGTGGTGGTGGAGGTGCTGACGGCGAGCGTGGCGACGGACCTGCGCAGCTCGGCGATCTTGGCCGCCGAGGCGGCGAGGTCGTTGCGCCAGATGTTGTGGCCGTCCACGACGCCGGCGACGAGGGTTGTGCTGCCCAGCGCGGCCAGCGCCGCGGCGGCGGGGACGCCGCCCTTGAAGACGTCCAGGTGCAGGGCGTCGATGCCGGTCGCGGCGAGGGTGCCGAGCTGGCGATCGAGCGCGCCGTAGGGGGTGGAGACGAAGAGCCGGGGCCGGTTCGCGGCGGCGGAGAGCACCTCGTAGGCGCGGGCGACGGCGGCCTGGACTTCGCCGGCGGGGGTGTCCTGGTCCACCACGAGCGCGGGCTCGTCGAACTGGACCCAGCTGGCGCCGGCGTCGGCAAGCTTCTCCAGCAGGGCGGTGTAGGCGGGGAGGATGTCCTCGAGGCGGGACAGCGGGCTGAAGCCGGCCGGCGCATCGTCGGAGGCCTTGCTCAGCAGCAGGAAGGTGACCGGGCCGACGAGGTACGGCCGGGTTTCGACCCCGTTGGCGAGGGCGTACTCGAATTCCTCGACGATCCGGTTGGAGGTCACCGAGAAGGCGGTCTCCGGGCCGATTTCCGGGACCAGGTAGTGGTAGTTGGTGTCGAACCACTTGGTCATTTCCAGCGGCTGCTCATCCTTCGTGCCGCGGGCCAGGGTGAAGTAGCCGTCGATGCCCAGCTGGCCGTCGGCGTCGAGGAGGTTGCCGAAGCGGGCCGGGACGGCACCGAGGTGGGCGGCTGCGTCGAGCACCTGGTCGTAGTAGGAGAAGCTGCCGGGGACGGCGGCGGCTTCGGTCAGCCCGAGGCCGGTCAGGCGCTTGGCGGTGCCGAGCTGGATCTCCTTGGCGGCGGCATCCAGGGCGGCGGCGTCGATTTTACCGGCCCAGTAGGACTCGACGGCCTTCTTCAGTTCACGGCGCCGACCGATGCGCGGGTAGCCGAGGATCGAGGCGGACGGGAAGGGCGTGGCGTTGGTGGAAGGCTGCTGTTCAGTCATGGGAAAGTCCTTGGATTGGTGAGGTTCGTCGGGGGGTTCGTCAGGGCGGCGGTTCAGCTGGCGAGCTGGCGGCGGCCGGCCGGCCGCTGGCTGCCGCGGTGCGCTCGCGGCAGGGCGAGCTTGTCCAGCACCTCGAGCGCGCTGGCGTGCTCGTTGAAGGTGTAGAGGTGCAGGCCGGGGGCGCCGGCGTCCAGGGCCGCGTTGGCCAGGTCCACGGTGGCGGCCACCCCGATCCGGTTGCGTTCGGCGGCGGTGGCGGCGGACGCGAGCCGTTCGATGAGTTCCGGCGCCGGTTCGACGCCGGTCAGTTCGCCCAGCCGGGTGAGCCGGCGGACGCTGGTCAGCGGCATGACGCCCGGGATGATCGGGATGGTGACACCGGCCCGGCGGGCCCGGGACAGCAGCTGGGCGTACTGCTCGGTGTGGAAGAACACCTGGGTGATGGCGAAGTCTGCACCGGAGCGCTGCTTGGCCAGGAGCACTTCGACGTCGTGCCCCTCGCTGGGCGATTCCGGGTGCCGTGCGGGATAGGCGGCGACSCCGACCGCCACCTTGCCGGCGCACAGCATTGCCGAGCGTCGCTGTTCGACGCGGCGGATCAGCTCGATCAGGTCCTGGGCGTAGCGCAGCGATCCATCGGCCGGGAGGGCCCCGCCCTTGGGCTGGTCGCCGCGCAGGGCCAGGATGCCGCGGACGCCGACGTCGAGCAGTTCGCCGATGATGTCGGCCAGCTCCTGCGGGGTGTTGCCCACGCAGGTCAGGTGCGCCAGCGGCCGCAGCGTGGTCTCCTGCACCAGGCGGTTGATGAGTTCGACGGCGGTGTCGCGGTTGGATCCGCTGGCGCCGTAGGTCACGGAGACGTAGTCGGGGCTGGTGGATTCCAGTTCCCCGATGGTGGTCCAGAGTGATTCCGCGGCGGCGGGCGACTTGGGCGGAAACAGTTCGTAAGACAGGGCCACGGGGGCCGTGCCGGCTAGATTTGGATGTGCGTCAATGAGGCTTGGTGGAGACATTTGCGTCCTTAGCTGTGGGCCATCGACGAGCTGCGGGCCGGAGTCCGGCGCTGCCGCCAATGAGTTGAGTTTGAGGAACACGGAGGAAACTTCAGCAGGACGCAGCCGCGACTGGTACGCCTGATACGAAGGTCTCCGTGAGCAAATGTCAGGCCCACATGGGGGCACCCACATCCTCCTTGGCCGCCCGCTGGGAATTTCCAGTGGACCGGCCTGCAGCGGAGGATCGCTGACACGTTACCGCGGTAACTTGTCTACGACTCTAAGGCCGGCAAACGGCCCGGACAAGCCATTCGCCGAATTAAGACGTGTCTTTACGCCGCCGAAGGGCCCGCGGCAGAAGATTCTTCGGCGAAGTGGGTTCGTTCTTTCGGCCCTCCCCATGGCCGCGGCGCAGGTCTATCCTGAGGGCATGATCCAGCTACCAGCCAGTTACCAGGAGTACCTCGCCGGCCAGAGCGAGGGCGTGATCAACGCCGTCCGCCCCATTTTGATGCAGTCGGCCGCGGACAAGCGGCACGGGGTCCGGGTGGTGATCCACCCGCACGACCACCAGGCCCACCTGGACGAGACCATCCCGTACGGGACCGTCATCGAGGACATCGACTGACGTCTGTAGTTTCGGGCAGGGGCTGGGGCAGGGTCTAGGAGCAACGGACGAGGGCAACCGACGGTTCGGGGCCTAGCCCTCCAGCAGGAGGCGCTGGGAGCGCGGAGCCAGGGTGTGCTCCAGGACCAGGCAGGCAGCGCCGACGGCGGCCACGTCCTCCCCCACGCCCGTGCCCACCACCTCGATCCCGTGGATCTTCCGGGTGGCACTGTTCTCCTGGACCAGGGCCGGGATCTGTTCCAGGTACGCCGGCGCGAGGCAGCTCCAGAACGGCCCGCCAAACACGACGCGGTCCACGTCCAGGGCGTTGGTGACCGCGGAGACGGCCCGGCCCACCAGCACGGCGGACTCCCTGATGATCTCCATCGCCGCCTCGTTGCCGCCGTAGGCCAGCGCGCAGAGTTCCGCGAAGTTTTCCTGCACGGCCGGAGCGCTCCGATCCGTGCGGGCGCCCACCAGCACGCCGGCGGCCTCGGCCCTGGCCACGAGCGCCTGCGGGATGGCCGAGGATTTCACGCAGCCGCGCTGGCCGCAGTCGCACAGCGGACCGTCGGGGCCCACGATGATGTGTCCGATTTCCCCGGCGTTGCCGGAGCTGCCGCGGATGACCTCGTCGTTGAGGACGATCCCGCAGCCGATCCCGGTTCCCATGTACATGAAGACGAAGCTGCCGGCGCCGCTCGGACCGCCGGCCCAGGTCTCGGCCACCGCGGAGCTGGTCACGTCCTTGTCCAGCAGCGTGGACAGCCCGGTGGCTTCGGCAAGGGCGTCGCGCAGCGGAACGCGTTCCCAGCCCGGCAGCAGCGGCGGATCCACTACCGCGCCTTCCTTGAGGTCGATCGGTCCCGGCGAGGCGACGCCCAGCCCCGCGACCTTCGTGCGGTCCACGCCGGAGTCCTCGATCAGCTGCCCGATGGCGGCGGCGATGATGGCGATGATGGATTCCGGCTCGGCGCCTGAGGGGGTCGTGATCCTTGCGTGCTGGACGACGGCGCCAACCAGGTCCAGCAGGACGATGGTCAGGACCGCGGGATCAAGGTGCACGCCGACTGCATACATGCCGCCCGGGTTGAGCCGGAGCATGGTCCGCGGCTTGCCTGGTCCGGAGCCTTCCTTGCCGGCCTCGACGATGAGACGCTGGTCCAGCAGCCGGCGGGAGATGTTGGAGATGGTCTGCGGCGAAAGTCCGACGATCTGTGCGAGCTCCACCCGGCTCAGCCCGCCCGGGGCGCGCCGGATCGCGTCCAGGATGACGGTGAGGTTGAAGTCCCCCATCCGCGGAAGGTTGGTACCGCGCCGCGGCGAGGGTGTGCGGATCTCAGTCACTGATACCTCTGTGTTCTAAGGCCTTCGGCGGAGCACTGCTGATGTCAGCATGCTACGTCACACGGGGCCCCGATCCCGCACCCTCCGGCTTCACAGTTGCGAGGATTCCGCCCGGCCACGCGACAGCCGCCGCCGGTGGCGCTACGGTCGTGGCCTGCGAACGCTCGCGGTGACTGTGAATTTCGGATTTCGGCCCGCCTCGCGGGTGGGGCCGACCAGCCGTTCCAGCGCCGGCTGGTAGCGCAGGTGGCTGTTGAAGACGGTCCACAGCTCGCCGCCGGGCACCAGGACCCGGGCCGCGGCTTCGATCAGCTTGATCCCGGCGCCGGCGTGAACCGCGGCCCCGAGATGGAAGGGCGGGTTGAGCAGCACCAGCTCGGCGCACGCGTCCGGCAGGGTGCTCATCGCGTCGTCCTGCAGGACCTCGATTTGCCCGTCCAGGCCGTTGGCACGGGCGGTCGCCCGGGCGGATTCGACGGCGGCCGCGGACCGGTCGGTGGCGGTGACCCGGGCCTCGGGGTGGCTGCGGGCGTACAGCGACGCCAGAATCCCAGTGCCGCAGCCGAGGTCGACGGCGTGCGCGGCGCTGGGAAGGTCCGGCAGGAAGTCCAGCAGGAAGCGGGTTCCGATATCGAGCCCGGTGCCGGCGAACACCGCACCCCGGGCACAGACCGTCAGGTTCAGCTCGGCGTTGCGCTCCGTGAGGGGGAACCGCGGGGCGCCGTCGACCGCTTTCGGGCCGCGGGCCAGCAGGATCCGTGATTTTTGCCGTGCCAGTTGGGGCTGCACCTCGCTGAAGTAACGGTCCAGCACAGCGTTCATGCCCAGGCTCATGTGCTTGACCCTGCCGCCCGCCAGCAGGACCACACCGGGCGCGGCGCGCCGGGCGACGGCGTCGGCGATCTCTTCCAGCTCGGCAAGGGACCTGGGCAACTGGAGCAGGACCAGCTCCGCGCCGTCGACGGCGGCCTCCAGCGGGAGCTGTTCGAACCCGTCGGCGAAGCCGGCGGCAGCGGCATTACGGCGCAGCGCGCGTTCGCCGGTGATCAGGTCCTCGTGCACCCGGACGGCGCCGCTCCCCTCGGCCGGCAGCACGCCCAGCGCCAGCACGCCGAGGGTCAGCGCGCCGTAGCGGTCACCGACGACGGCGGTTCTGCCCCCGGTCGGCGCCCCGCCGGCGGCCTGCAATTCCGCCGCGGTGTCCAGCAGCAACCGGTCGGTGGCGTCCCAGGCCTGCAGGTTGGCGGCCTCAACGTCCGGGAATCGCCGGAGGCGGGAGAACAGGGAATCCAGGCTGTTGTCCGCCATCCGGGGTGCCGCCGTTTCTTGTCGGGCCGTTCCGGTATCCATTCCGGTTCAGGCCTGGGTGGATTGCAGGGCTTGGCGGGATGCCGGGCCGGTCAGCAGGTTGACGATGCCGGCCACGGCGGCCCGGCCGGCGCGGTTGGCCCCGATGGTGGACGACGACGGGCCGTAGCCGACCAGATGTACCCTAGGCTCCGCGGCGACGCGGGTGCCGTCCATGGCGATGCCGCCGCCGGGCCCGCGCAGGTGCAGCGGCGCGASGTGCTCCAGCTCGGCGCGGAATCCGGTAGCCCAGAGGATCACGTCGGCGGCCAGGAAGCTGCCGTCCGCAAGCCGCACTCCCCCGGGCTCGATGCCGGTGAACATCGGGTGGCGGTCCAGCACGCCGCGGGCGGCGGCAGCGCGCAGGGCGGGGGTCCAGATCAGGCCCGTCACTGCCACGACGCTCTGCGGCGGCAGGCCCTGCCGGACCCGTTCCTCGACGAGGGCGACGGCGTCGTGGCCGGCCTGGCGGTCGAAGGCGGCGTCGCGCCAGACCGGTTCGCGCCGGGTGAACCAGGTGGTGGCAGTGACCTTGGAGATCTCGTCGAGCAGCCCGACGGCCGAAATGCCGCCGCCGACCACGATCACGTGCCTTCCGCGGAACTCTGCCGCGGCCACGTAGTCCGCCACGTGAAGCTGCCGTCCGCGGAAGCTGGACTGGCCCGGATAAATCGGCCAGAACGGCCGGGTCCAGGTGCCGGTGGCATTGATCACGGCGCGCGCCGACCAGGCACCGCCGGAGGTGGCGACGCGCAGCCGGCCGGCTGGATTGCTGTCTTCGCGGGCGACAGTGCGGACC
>NZ_JBFRFD010000162.1:0-6797 GCF_052114645.1 Arthrobacter sp. 2YAF22_2 | reverse complement strand
CGGTTGCTGCGAGCGCGGCTTCGCTCGCGCGGTGCGTGACGATCCGCAGTTCGGCCGACTCGGCCTTGGCGGCGGAGTCGCGGTGGATGGTCTGCCGCATGATTTCGATGGAGACGCCGTGCTCGGCGAAGAGCTGCGCGATCCGGGCCAGGACGCCGGGCTGGTCCGCGACGTCGAGGCCGATGTAGTAGCTCGTGACCGCCGCGTCGATGGGCAGCGCAGGGACATGTCCGGTGGTCGTTTCGGTGCGTCCCGGTCCGCCCAGGACGACCCGGCGGGCAGCCGAGACCAGGTCTCCCAGCACGGCCGAGGCCGTCGGGGTGCCGCCGGCGCCCTGCCCGTAGAACATCAGCTCGCCGGCATTCTCGGCCTCGATGAAGACGGCGTTGAACGCGCCGTGCACCGCGGCCAGCGGGTGCTCGCGAGGCAGCAGGGTGGGGTGGACACGGACGGAAACACCCTCTGCACCCCCGGCTGTTTCCTTGCCTGCGGCGGGGTTGGTGAGCTTCTCGGCGATGGCCAGCAGCTTGATCACGAAGCCGGCGTCCTTCGCGGCGGCGATGTCCGCGGCGGTGACGGCGCTGATGCCCTCGCAGAACACATCTTCGAGCGCGAAGCGCGTGTGGAAGGACAGCGAGGCGAGGATCGCGGCCTTCGCGGCGGCGTCGTGGCCCTCGACGTCGGCGGTGGGGTCCGCTTCGGCATAGCCGAGGCGCTGGGCCTCGGCGAGGGCATCGGTGAACTGCGCGCCCGTGGTGTCCATCTGGTCCAGGATGAAGTTGGTGGTGCCGTTGACGATGCCCAGCACGCGGGTGATCCGGTCGCCGGAGAGGCTGTCCCGGATCGGGCGCAGGATCGGGATGGCCCCGGCGACGGCGGCCTCGTAGGAGAGCTGCACGCCGGCTTTGTCGGCTTCCTCGTAGAGGGTCGGACCGTCCTGCGCCAGCAGCGCCTTGTTGCCGGTCACTACGCAGGCGCCGTGCCGGATCGCGGTGAGGATCAGGGTCCGGGCCGGTTCGATCCCGCCCATCAGCTCGATCACCAGGTCGGCGTCCTTGACCAAAGCGTCGGCGTCGGTGGTGAACAGCTCGTGGGGCAGGTCGACGTCGCGGCGGGCATCGGGGTTGCGCACGGCGATGCCGCTCAGCTCGAGGCGGGCGCCTGCGCGCGACGCCAGGGTCTCGGCGTCGTCAATCAGAATCCGCGCAACCTGGGCCCCGACATTGCCACAGCCCAGCAGGGCCACTTTCAGGGTTCGCATTTCCGTCATTCAGACTCCCATGTCGCGGTTGAGCAGATCTTGTTCGGTTTCGCCGCGGACGATGAGCCGGGCTGATCCATCGCGCACCGCGACAACGCCCGGCCGGGCCAGATAGTTGTAGTTGCTTGACAGAGCCCAGCAGTAGGCGCCGGTCCCCGGTACAGCGAGCAGATCACCGGCTGCCACGTCCTCGGGCAGATATACATCTCTAACAACTATGTCGCCGCTCTCGCAATGTTTGCCCACCACTCGGGACAGCTGCGGGGCCGCGTCGGAGGCCCGGGAGGCGAGAATCGCGGAATAATCCGCGTCGTACAGCACCGGGCGTGCGTTGTCGCTCATGCCGCCGTCCACCGACACATACCGGCGCGGGTACGTAACGTTTTCCGCTGCGTCCACGCGCACCGTTTTCAGGGTCCCCACCTCGTACAGCGTGAACGTGCTGGTGCCCACGATCGCCCGGCCGGGCTCGATCGAGATCCGCGGCGCGGTGATGCCCAGTTCAGCCACCTTGGCGCGGACCACGGCAGCCATCGCCCGGGCGATCTCCGCAGGCGGCCGCGGGGTGTCCACTGAGGTATAGGCGATGCCGTACCCGCCGCCCAGGTCCAACTCCGGCAGCACGATCGAGTACTTGGCCTGCATCGCGGCCAGGAAGTCGAGCAGCTTCTGTGCGGCGAGGGCGAAGCCGTCCGGTTCGAAAATCTGGGAGCCGATGTGGCAGTGCAGGCCCAGCAGTTCGATGCTGTCATGGCCTGCCGCGGCGGCCACGGCTTCCTCGGCGGCGGACAGCCCGGCCCGGTCGGTCGAGTCACCGGCCATCGAGAGGCCGAACTTCTGGTCTTCGTGCGCGGTGGCGATGAATTCGTGGGTGTGCGCGTGCACGCCGGGGGTCAGCCGCAGCATGACCTTCGCCGTTTCGCCGCGGTTGGAGGCGATGGCGGCGACCCGCTCCAGTTCGGCGAGGCTGTCCACCACGACCCGGCCCAGCTTCATGTCGAGGGCGCGGTGGATCTCGGCGTCGGACTTGTTGTTGCCGTGCAGGGCGACGGCAGCGCCGGGAATACCGGCCATCGCCGCGACGGCGAGTTCGCCGCCGGAGGCGGTATCCAGCCGGAGGCCCTCCTCCTCGACCCAGCGGACGACGGCGGTGCACAGGAAGGACTTGCCGGCGTAGTAGACGTCCACTCCCCCGCAGATGTCCGCGAACGCCTCGTTGAACGCGTCCTGGAAGGCCCGGGCTCGGGCCCGGAAGTCGGTCTCGCTCATGACGAACAGCGGCGTGCCGAACTGCCGCTGCAGTTCGCTGACCGGGATGCCGTCGATGGCGAGTTCGCCGCCGCCGGTGCGCGCCACGCCGGCAGCCCACATCGGTTCGTGCAGGGCGTTGAGATCATCCGGGACGGCGAGCCAGTCCGGGGCCAGCGGGGAGGCTGCCTTGCTGTTGTCCGAGGTCGCGGTCATGGCATTCACATCCGTTCCGGCGCCGAAACGCCCAGCAGGTCCAGTCCGTTGGCGAGCACCTGGCTGGTGGCGTCGTTGAGCCAGAGCCGGGTGCGGTTCTGGTCGGTGATGTCTTCCCCGCCCAGCGGCGCGATGCGGCAGGCGTCGTACCAGCGGTGGTAGGCCCCGGCGATGACTTCCAGGTGGCGGGCGACGCGGTGCGGCTCCCGCAGCTCGGCGGCCTTGGCCACGATCGAGGGGTAGCTGCCCAGGTGCGAGAGCAACTCGTTTTCGGTCGCGTGGTCCAGCAGCGCGGCGTCGAAGGCCTCTTTCCCGTCGACCATGCGCTCGACGCCGGCGGCAACGGCGTTGCGCGCCGCGCCGCGGGATCGGGCGTGCGCGTACTGGACGTAGAACACCGGGTTCTCGTTGCTGTGCTTCTTGAGTAGTTCCGGGTCCAGGGTCAGCGGGGAGTCGGCCGGGAAGCGCGCCAGGGAGTACCGGACGGCGTCCTTGCCCAGCCAGGCGATCAGGTCCTTGAGCTCGATGATGTTGCCGGCCCGCTTGGACAGCTTGGCGCCGTTGACCGAGACCAGCTGGCCGATCAGTACCTCGATGTTGACCTCGGGATCATCGCCGGCCGCGGCCGCGATCGCCTTGAGCCGGTTGATGTAGCCGTGGTGGTCSGCRCCGAGSAGGTAGATCTTCTCGGTAAAGCCGCGGTCCTTCTTGGAGAGGTAGTAGGCGGCGTCGGCAGCGAAGTACGTCGGCTCCCCGTTCGCACGGATCATCACGCGGTCCTTGTCGTCGCCGAAGTCGGTRGTGCGCAACCACACCGCGCCGCCGTCGTCGAAAACGTGGCCCTGCTCGCGAAGCCGGGCGACGGCGTCCGCGATGGCGCCGGCGTCGTGCAGTTCCTGCTCGGAGAAGAAGACGTCGAACTCGACGCCGAACTCCGCGAGGGTCTGCTTGATGTCATGCAGCTGCGCCTTGTAGGCAGCACCACGGATCACCGGCAGCGCGGCCACGTCGGTGAGTTCCCTGATGTCGGGGTGCTGCGTCAGGACCTCGTGGCCGAGGTCCGCGATGTATTCGCCCGGGTAGCCGCCTTCCGGGACGCCGCGGCCGTGCAGCCGGGACAGGACCGAGTGCGCGAAAACGTCCATCTGCGAGCCGGCGTCGTTGATGTAATACTCAGCCGTGACGTCCGCCCCGGAGGCCCGGAGCACCCTCGCAATAGAGTCGCCCAGGGCGGCCCAGCGGGTGTGGCCGATGTGCAGCGGTCCGGTGGGGTTGGCCGAGACGAACTCCATGTTGACCGTGCGGCCGGCGAGCGCGGTGTTGGTTCCGTAGGCGGGCCCCGCCTCGACGATCGCCTTGGCGAGGACACCGGCTGCGGCGGCGTCGACGGTGATGTTCAGGAACCCGGGCCCGGCGACGTCGACGGCGGAGACTCCCTCGATCGAGGCCAGCCGTGCGCTCAGCAGGGTGGCGAGCTGACGCGGGTTGGTTCCGGCCGGCTTCGCCAGCTGGAGGGCGATGTTGGTGGCCCAGTCCCCGTGCTCCCTGTTCTTGGGCCGCTCCACGCGCACCGCTTCGGGGATGTCGGTGGCGGCGAGTCCGATTTCACCGGCGGCAACGGCGTCCTTCAGGCAGGCGGATATGGCGAGGGAGAGTTCTTCTGGGGTCACGCTTCTAGCCTACCGGCGGCCCGCAGCAGCGCGGAATTCCGGCGCCGTCATGTTCGGCTGCGGTGCCGGCTGCGGTGCCGGCCCGGGCGCCGACGGGACTGCCGCGGGCGCCGCGGGCAACGCGATTTTCCGTTGGGGCCCACCTTCCTGCTAAGCTCTAGGACGTCCCGCCGGAAACGGCAGGATCCCTGATTGCCCTCGTAGCTCAGGGGATAGAGCGTCTGCCTCCGGAGCAGAAGGTCGTTGGTTCGATTCCAATCGAGGGCACAGAAAAGATCCCGTCACTTCATTGAAGTGGCGGGGTTCTTTGTTTTCCGCTGCTGCCGCTCAGGAGCTGGCGCGGGTCTCCCCGGCGTCGAAGTCCAAGTCGGGTTCGTCCGGGGTCGACAGCGTCAGCACGGCCTCTTCCACCGTTTCGTGGTCTTCCAGCTCGCGCTCGATCCGGCGCAGCGCGACGGCCACCTCATGTTCCGGGAGGTCGCCCTGCAGGTCCACGGCCGCCACCAGATACAGCCGGCGGGGGCCTACGAATTCCAGGTGCAGGTAGGTGAGCCGGGCGATGTCCCCGTGCTCCAGCACCCGGCGGGCCAGGGACCGCTCGATGCCAGGGGTCACGCCCTGGCCCACCAGGAAGCGGCGGTTGCGGTCGATCAGGACGACGGCGACCACCGCCAGGAGCACGCCGACGACGATCGACCCCACCGCGTCGGGCAACGGGGAACCGGTGACCTGATGCAGGAACACGCCTGCAAAGGCGACAACCAAGCCAATCAGGGCCGCGGCATCCTCCGCGAAAACCGCGCGCAGGGTGGGATCGGAGCTGATCATCACCTGCTCCAAGGTGTGCCGTTCCAGCTGGTGCGCGGCCGCCCGGGTCTGGCGGAACGCCTGGATGAAGGAGATCCCCTCGAGCACGAAGGCGGCGGCCAGGACCGCGTAGGCCACCGCGAAGTCGGCCGCCGGCTCCGGGGCGAGGATCTGCTGGACGCCGTGCATGATGGAAACCACGGCACCGGCGGTAAAGAGTCCGAAGGCCGCGAACATCGACCAGACATACGCTTCCCGACCATAGCCCATGGGGTGGGCCAGGTCCCGGGGCTTGGCAGATCGTCGCTCAGCCAGGAAAAGGAACACCTGGTTTCCGGTGTCAGCCCAGGAGTGGGCCGCTTCGGCGGTCATCGAGGCCGAGCCGGTGAGGACTGCAGCCGCGGACTTCGCCGCGGCTACGAGAGCATTCACCACGAACGCGATGATGACCGTCAGCAGGGTCGAGCCGGGTTTCTTTCGCTTCTCCGTTTGCGCCATTGGCCCACCGTACAACCGGCGGCAGCCAGCAAGGCTCTTGGGCGCCGGGCCTGCCAAATGTCTGGGCCCTCTCATAGGCTGTGCGCATCGGCAGAAGCAAAGGGGTCTCACATGTACTGCTCCATCATCCCTCCCTACCTGTTGCGCCGGCTGGCGGCGCAACATCAGGAACCGCGCCTCCAACTGGCGGCCCGCGCCGCGAAGGAAGCGCTGCAGCACGTCAAGAGTTTCCAGGCGGCCCGCGTTGYCGCCGCGCCGGTCACGCCGCCGGGGCTGCGGCAACTCACGCCGGGGCCGCCGCTGCGAACCGTGTACGACGCGAAGGCCTCGGAGAACCTGCCGGGCGTGCTGGTACGCAAAGAGGGCGAATCGCTTACTGGCGATCCGGCAGCGGATGAGGCCTACGACGGACTCGGCAGCACGCACCGGCTCTATGCGGAGGCGTTCGGCCGCAACTCGATAGACGGCAACGGCCTGCCCCTGGATGCCACCGTGCACTTCGGCCAGCGCTACGACAACGCCTTTTGGGACGGCCGTCAGATGGTGTTCGGCGACGGCGACGGCCAGGTCTTCAACCGCTTCACCGCCTCGCTGAGCGTGATCGGCCACGAGCTTACGCACGGCGTCACCCAGTTCACCGCCGGTCTTGCCTACCGCAACCAGGCGGGAGCGCTGAACGAATCGCTGTCCGACGTCTTTGGCGCCCTGGTGGAACAGTACGTGAAGCAGCAGTCCGCCGCGGAGGCTAGCTGGCTGATCGGCGAGGGCCTCTTTACGGACCAGGTCCAAGGCATGGCGCTGCGCTCCATGAAGGCACCCGGCACCGCTTACGACGACGACGTGCTAGGCAAGGATCCGCAACCGGACTCGATGGACTCCTATGTCCACACCAGCGCCGACAGCGGCGGGGTGCACCTGAACTCGGGCATCCCCAACCGCGCCTTCTGCCTTGTCGCGACGGCCCTGGGCGGCAACGCCTGGGAGACGCCGGGACGCATCTGGTACGACACCCTGACCGGAGGGTCACTGCCTGCAGCCGCGACTTTCAGCACCTTCGCCAAGGCCACCGCGGCGTCCGCCAAGGAGCTCTACGGAGC
>NZ_JBFRFD010000161.1:0-6811 GCF_052114645.1 Arthrobacter sp. 2YAF22_2 | reverse complement strand
CCACCATTTGGTGGGGCCCGCCGTCGTTTGCGTGTGTGCTGCGGCACCGCGCTGTGCCGGGCGCGGGGGACGGCCGGGTCAGCCCGACTGCGACTCCAGCAGGGCGCACAGCGCCGCCAGGACGCGCTCAGCAGTCCCGGGGCCGGCGCCTGCCGGGACGGCCTCGGCAGCAACGGCCAGCTCCACTTCGCACCCGCAGGAAAAATCCTCGGTCATGACCTCCAGCAGGGAACGGGCATCGACGCCCGGCCGGCCCTGCTTACTGATCGTGACGGGCAGTCCGCTCTGCGTTACGGCGCGGACGAAGGCCGCCGCCGGCCGGGCGTGCAGTCCGACCGACGCCTGGACGACCGCCTTGCGTGCTGGCAACTGTGCTCCCTTATCGGAGGTCGCCGGGCAGGCCGGCAATGGGTGCTGGGGTGGGCCGGACGTCTTCGCGCCGCGGCCGCCGTTTACGGCCTTCCCAGCGTAGCCGGGGGAGGAGCGGTGAGCGAACCCGGACAGGCCTGTGGTCTAGACCTGAGGGCGCCGTGACCTACGCTTTAGGTATGAAGCACTTCAGCAGGCCTTTCCGTGGAATCTAAGGCGGCCCGGATGGCCGGCGAGATTGACCGGCACAGCGGCGTCCCCATTTACGTGCAGCTCCGGGAGATCCTCCGCGCGCACATCGCGAGCGCGTGTCCGCCCGGATCGGCGCTCCCCTCCGAACGGGACCTCTCGGAACGGTTTGGTTTGGCCCGGATGACCGTGCGCCAGGCCATCGACGCGCTCGTCGGCGAAGAGGTGATCGAGCGCGTCGTCGGCCTGGGCACCTTCGTGCGCAAGCCCAAGCTGGACCTGCAGGTCAAACTCACGTCCTACAGCGAGGAAATGCAGCGCCGCGGCATGGTTCCGGCGGCCAAGGTGCTCAGCTTCGAACAGATCGGCGCCAGTGCCTTCCTGGCCCGGGAGCTGCAGCTCGAGGAGGGGACCCAGGTGGTTCGGTTCCGGCGCCTGCTGCTGGCCGACAATGAGCCCATGAGCGTCGATGAAAACTTCATCCCTGCGCACCGGGTGCCTGGGCTGCTCGACGGCGAGCCGCCGACATCGCTCTACAACGTGCTGAGCGAGCGCTACGGCCTGGTCATGGAGTGGGGCGAGGACATGATCGAGGCGACGGCGGCGTCGCCGTCCACGGCCCGCCTGCTGAATGTCGAGGTCGGGTCGCCGCTCCTGAAGATCCAACGGCACGCCTTTGTCGCCCGCGCCATGGTCGACTACTCCGTCTCCTACTACCGCGCCGACCGCTACAAGCTCTGGGTGCCCCTGCAGCGGCCCGGCGTCCGGCCGACGCGGAACTACGCGAACGGCTACCGCCCCTGACCCGTCGGTCGCGGTGGAACGCACAAAAGGCCCGGTCCTGGTGGACCGGGCCTTTTCGCTGACTCTGGCGGTGCTTAGTGGCTGAGGCTCTTCTGCTCAGCAGCCGCATCGATCGCCTCGTGCTCGCCGTGGTGGCTGTGCGCCGCCGCGAGCTCGGACGGGGTTGCCGGGGCGACCCGGTCCTCGAAGAACCACTTGGAGAGCATCGCGCGGCGCTTCTCCTTGCGGTCGACGACGCCGTTGCTGTTCGGCTGGGCCGGCAGCACGGTCGGGGATTCGAAGCCGACCAGCTTGTAACGCTTGTACTCGTCCAGCGGGGCGTGCACCTCGATGAACTCGCCGTGCGGCAGCCGCACGATGCGGCCGGTCTCCCGGCCGTGCAGGGCAATCTCCCGGTCCTTGCGCTGCAGGGCCAGGGCGACGCGCTTGGCAACGATGAAGCCGAGGATCGGTCCGATGAAGAACAGCGCGCGCAGCCAGTACGTGACGTCGTTCAAGGACACGTGGAAGTGCGTGGCGATGAGGTCCGAACTTGCGGCGGCCCACATCACGCAGTACCAAACGAAACCGGCGACGCCGATGCCCGTCCGGGTCGGGGCATTGCGGGGACGGTCCAGGACGTGGTGCTCGCGGTCGTCCTTGGTGATCCAGCGTTCGATCCACGGGTAGGTGAACATCACGGTGAACAGGATGCCCGCCGGGACCAGTGCCGGCAGCAGCACGTTGAAGCTGAACATGTGGCCGAACCAGATCTGCTCGACGTGCCAGTTCCCGAAGGTGCCCGGCATCAGGCGCAGCGCGCCGTCAACGAAGCCGATGTACCAGTCAGGCTGGGTACCGGCCGAGACAGGGGAGGGGTCGTAGGGACCGTAGTTCCAGATCGGGTTGATGGTGAAGAACCCGGCCATCAGGGCGATGACACCGAACACGATGAAGAAGAAGCCGCCAGCCTTCGCCGCGTAAACCGGGCCGAGCGGGTAGCCGACGACATTGCCGTCGTTGCGTCCCGGGCCGGGGTACTGGGTGTGCTTGTGCACGACCACCATGAACAGGTGGGCGGCGATCATCAGCAGGATGAGCGCGGGGACCAGCAGGATGTGGAGCATGTACAGCCGCCCGATGATGGCGGTGCCGGGGAATTCTCCGCCGAACAGGAAGAACGAGATGTACGTGCCGATGACCGGGATGGACTTGATCACGCCGTCGATGATGCGCAGGCCGTTGCCGGAGAGCAAGTCATCGGGGAGGGAGTAGCCGGTGAAGCCGGCAGCMATGGCCAGGATCAGCAGGAMGSTGCCCACCACCCAGTTCATTTCACGGGGCTTGCGGAAGGCGCCGGTGAAGAAGACGCGCAGCATGTGCACGCTCACCGAGGCCACGAACAGCAGGGCCGACCAGTGGTGGACCTGGCGCATGAACAGGCCGCCGCGAATATCGAAGGAGATGTTCAGCGACGAGTTGTAGGCCACCGACATTTCGACGTTGTTCAGCGGAAGGTAGGAACCCTGATAGTGGGTTTCGGCCATCGACGGGTCGAAGAAGAACGTCAGGAAGGTACCGGAGAGCAGCAGGATGACGAAGGAATACAGCGCCACCTCGCCGAACATGAAGGACCAGTGGTCGGGGAAGACCTTACGGCCGAATTCCCGGAGAATTCCGGATCCGCCGACACGCTGGTCAACGAAATCGGTGATGCGGCCGCCCTTGGTCTTGGCGACGAAAGTGGGGGTGTCAGCTGTTGATGTTGCGCTCATGCTCATCACGCTCCCAGTAGCTAGGTCCGACAGGTTCTTTGAAGTCGCTCGTGGCGTAAAGGTAACCCTCGTCGTCGACGGCGATGGGCAACTGCGGGAGCGGACGGCTGGCCGGGCCGAAGATAACCTTGCATTCCTGGGTCAGGTCGAAGGTTGACTGGTGGCACGGGCACAGCAGGTGGTGGGTCTGCTGCTCGTACAACGCAACAGGGCAACCAACGTGGGTGCAGATCTTGGAGTAGGCAACGATGCCGTTGTAGCTCCAGTTCTCCCGGCCCGCGGAGGGGTTAAGGGAGTCGGGGTTCAGGCGCATGAGCAGGACGACGGATTTGGCCTTCTCGTTCAGTTTGCCTTCTTGCAGCTCGTTGAGGCCTTCCGGAATCACGTGGAAAGCCGAGCCGATGGTGACGTCCGCTGCCCTGATGGGGGTGCCATCGGGGTCGCGGGTGAGACGCTTGTGCTTGCCGTCCACCGGCGCCCACATGGTGTGCGCCAGCGTCTTGTCCGGCCGCGGGCCGAGGTCGCCGAAGACCGCCAGGGCGGGCAGCGGAGCCAGCGCGACGGCGCCAAGCAGGGTGTTGCGGATCAGCGGGCGGCGCTTGATGCCGGTTTCCTCGACGATGTCGTCGACGATCCGGACGGCGGCCAAGCGGTCGTCTTCGGTCCGGATGGCGTGACGCTCTTCGGAAACCTCGTGGTCCGGCATGAGGGCCTTGGCCCAGTGCACGATGCCGGTGCCGATGCCGAGCATGGCAAAGGCGGTGCCGATGCCGAGCAGGGTGTTCTGCAGCCGGATGGTGCCGATCGAGGAGTCAGGTCCTAGATCGATGGCGAAGTACGCCACCAGGAATATCAGGGTGCCAACGACCGAGGCACCGAACAGAATGGCCACCTGCCGTTCCGCTCGCTTCGCGGCTCTCGGGTCCGTGTCGGCCAGGCGCAAACGATGCGGGGGAATTCCAGGATCCTGGAACTTCTCCACCTCATTCTGACCAGCCGTAGCTACGGTGCCCGAGTGGTTCGGACTGCCGTCACTATGGTTGCCCATAATTCGCCTCATCCTTCTCTCGTCTCGACCAGCGTCGAGTTAGTTTTCAATTCGACCTGCTGACGGATCAGCAGACAATTCTTACAGGTGAYGCGGGTGTCTAGGACGTCCGCGAAGTCAGCCAGATGGTGAAGGCGATGATTACGCCCAGGCCGGCAATCCAAACAAACAGGCCTTCGGAAACCGGACCCAGACCGCCCAGGTCGTTGCCGCCCGGGGAGCCGTTGGATTCAATCTGCTTCAGGAACGTGATGACGTCGCGCTTGCCCTCGGGCGAGATGTTGGCGTCGGAGAAGACCGGCATGTTCTGCGGGCCGGTCACCATGGCCTCGTAGATGTGCTTGCCGGAGACGTCGGCGAGGGCCGGAGCGAACTTGCCCCTGGTCAGCGCGCCGCCGGCTGCAGCAGCGTTGTGGCACATGGCACAGTTGGTGCGGAACAGTTCGCCACCCTTGGCGGCATCACCCTTCTCGTCGAGGACACCCGCTTCGGGGATGGTCGGGCCGGGGCCGAGCGAAGCAACGTACGCCGCAAGCTGGTGGGTCTGCTCATCGTTGAACTGGGCGGGCTTCTTGTAGGCCTGCGGGCCGTTCATCTGCATGGGCATACGGCCGGTGCCAACCTGGAAGTCAACGGCGGCGGCGCCGACGCCAACGAGCGACGGTCCCGTGGCTGAGCCGCTGGCACCCATGCCGTGGCAGGTGGCGCAGTTAGCGGCGAACAACTTGCCGCCTTGCTCTGCGTCGCTTGCACTGAAGCTGGTGGTGTCGGCCTTGGCCTGGTTGACGGTGGTGGCGACGGCGTACAGCCCACCAGTGATGAGGAGTCCCATCAGCAACAGGGCTACTGCTGCCAGTGGGTGACGTCGCTTCTGCGARAGTGCCTTCACGTGGTGGTTCCTTTWTTCGATCCTGCGKKGGCTCCGGGAGCCGCTTSTTGAAATTCTGCCTCTTGTAGAAAGAGAGTCAAGGCTTGGCTACTTGAGGACGTAGATGACCAGGAAGAGGCCGATCCACACGACGTCGACGAAGTGCCAGTAGTAAGAGGTGACGATCGCCGAGGTTGCCTCAAAGTGCCCGAACTTCTTCGCCGCGAAGGACCGCCCGATGATGAGCAGGAACGCCACGAGGCCGCCGATCACGTGCAGGCCGTGGAAGCCGGTGGTGATATAGAACGCGGAGCCATAGGCATTCGAAGAGAGCGAGACGTGCTCGGAGACGAGCATGGCGTACTCGGTCGACTGGCCGGCCACGAAGAACGCACCCATGATGAATGTGAGCGTGAACCACTCGTTCATTCCCCAACGGGTGAAGCTCAGGGGCCCGCCAAGCCTGCGCGGCTGGAGCCGTTCGGCGGCGAAGACGCCCATCTGGCAAGCAAAAGAACTTGCCACAAGGACGATGGTGTTTACGAGCGCAAACGGGAAGTTGAGCTTGGCTGTCTCTTCAGCCCACATCTGTCCAGAAGTCGAACGGAGTGTGAAGTACATGGCAAAGAGACCGGCGAAGAACATCAACTCACTGGACAGCCAGACAACGGTTCCAACGGAAACCATGTTCGGGCGATTCAGCGTCGGGTGCGCCGGGGTACTGGGGGCATGGGTCGCAGATGTCACATAGACATTATGTCTGTAAAAGTCCTGAGTGCCCAACGCAAACCGCGTTTCGGAAGGACTTTTTCTACAAAGACGCGAAATTGCGCGGAAAAGTTCCCCGGCCCCCTCACATTGGGCATTGCGGCCACCGGCTCGATAGCATCAGAACGTGACTTCTCAGGCATCTGCTCAGGCGGTAGGAAAGACTTGGCCGCGTCTCATCGGCGCCCTTATCAACGGAACGGACCTAACCGCGGACGAGACTGAGTGGGCCATGGGTTCGATCATGTCCGGCGAGGCCAGCCCCGCGCAGGTGGCCGGCTTCCTGGTCGCACTGCGGTCCAAGGGTGAGACCGTGGACGAACTGGCGGGACTGGTCGAAGCGATGATCACCAACGCCAATCCGATCGAGATAGCGGGCGAGAAGCTCGACATCGTCGGAACCGGCGGAGACCAGCAGAACACGGTCAATATCTCGACGATGGCCGCCCTGATCTGTGCCGGTGCGGGGGCCAGGGTGGTTAAGCACGGCAACCGTGCGTCCTCGTCCACCTCCGGTTCCGCCGACGTCCTGGAGGCGCTGGGCGTGCGGCTGGACCTGCCGATTCCGCGGGTGGCCCGGAACGCGGAGGAAGCCGGAATTACCTTCTGCTTCGCCCAGGTGTTCCATCCCTCCATGCGGCACGCCGCCGTCGCGCGCCGGGAGCTCGGCGTTCCCACCGCGTTCAATTTCCTGGGCCCGATGATCAACCCCGCCAACGTGCAGGCCTCCGCCGTCGGAGTGGCCAATGAACAGATGGCGCCCCTGGTAGCCGGGGTGCTGGCCAAGCGGGGCAGCCGGGGACTCGTGTTCCGCGGCAACGACGGCCTTGACGAACTGACCACCACCGGCCCGTCCCACGTGTGGGAAATCCGCAACGGCGAGGTCGTCGAGCAGATTTTCGATCCCCGCGAGCTGGGGATCCGCCAGGCGACGCTGGCCGAACTGCGCGGCGGGGACGCCGTGGCCAACGCCGCCGTCGTCCGTGCCGTCCTGGCCGGCGAGCCCGGTCC
>NZ_JBFRFD010000160.1:0-6837 GCF_052114645.1 Arthrobacter sp. 2YAF22_2 | reverse complement strand
GCAGCACCGTCCCGGCCGGCAAGCTGCACTGGGAGATCCTGCGGGTGGACGGCACCGCCAAGACCCCCTACCTGAACGGCACGGTCACGGCAGACGCCGCCGCCACCGGCCTCTTTAACATTGCGGTGAACCTGGGGCCCGGGAGCTATGAGGCGCGGGTCTCGCAGATCGATCCGGGTAGCAACGTCCCGGACCTGAACGTGGATACCCGCGGCTTCACCGTGCACTAGGGGGTGCCGTGAGGCCTGCCCGGCCGGGCCGTGACCGCCGGAAACTTGAGGCCTGGCGCCCTACCAGCGTCCCAGGATGTCGCTGGCCAACACAGTGGCGGCGGGACCCGCGGTGGAGGAGCGCAGCACGTAGTGGCCCAGCAGGGCGGTCACTGCTCCGGCATCGCACAGCCGGGTGACCTCGCGGGGGCTGATGCCGCCCTCGGGTCCCACAATCAGCAGCACCTCGCGGGGTCCGCCGGCGTCGCCGTCATTGTGCTGTGGCCGGTGCCAGGCTTCCAGCACCTGCCGCAGCGGCCGCACCGCGTCTTCGTGCAAGATCACCGCCAGATCCGCGGCCGCGACGGCGGCCTGCAGGCCGGCGCCGTCGACGGCGGCGCGGACCTCCGGGATCCAGGCGCGGCGTGCCTGCTTCGCGGCCGCCGTCACCACCGACTGCCACTTGGCGTGGGCCTTCGCCGCGCGTTCGGGTTTCCACCGCACAATCGACCGCTCCGCCTGCCAGGGGACGACGGCGTCGATTCCCAGTTCCGTCACGGTTTCGGCGGCCAGTTCGTCGCGGTCCCCCTTGGCGAGTGCCTGCACGAGCACCAGCCGGACATCGGGCCGGGGCTCCGAGCTGACCCCGCTGCACTGAACGGTCAGCTCCTGGGGCGCGAGGGCGGTGACGGTGCCGGTCAGGCGCTTGCCCGCACCGTCGGCGAGGTCGACCGGCTCCCCCACGGTCAGCCGCTTGACGGTCACCGCGTGGCGCGCTTCGGGACCTTCGAGGACGAAGATTGAGCCGGGAACCTGCTGGTCCAGGCTTCCTGCCGGGGTGAAGAAGACCGGGTTACTCACCGCTACAGGTTACCGAGCCGGTCCCGCAGCTTGGCGAAGACGCCGCCGCTGGCGGCCAGCTTGCCCTCGGTGAACTGCTCGCCGCGGAGTTTGGCCAGCTGGCGCAGCAGGTCCTCCTGGGCGGCGTCGAGCTTTGCCGGGGTGTCCACCTGCAGATGGACCTTGAGGTCGCCCCGGCCGTAGCCGCGCAGGTGCGTCACACCGAGGCCGCGGAGCGTGATGACCTCGCCGGACTGGGTGCCGGCCTTGACGTCGATTTCCTGTTCGCCGTCGAAGGTTTCGAGGGTCAGCTCCGTGCCCAGGGCCGCGGCGGTCATCGGGATGTTGAGGCTGGCATGCAGGTCGTCGCCCTCGCGGACGTAGGTGGCGTCATTGTTGACCCGGATCTCCACGTACAGGTCTCCGGACGGTCCGCCGGCCGGTCCCGCTTCACCCTGCCCGGAGAGCTGGATGCGGGTGCCGGTGGCGACGCCTGCGGGGACCTTCACGGTGAGTGAGCGGCGGCTGCGGATGCGGCCCTGGCCGGCGCATTCATTGCACGGATCCTTGATCACGGTGCCGAAGCCTTCGCAGCTGCCGCACGGAGCGGTGGTCATGACCTGGCCGAGGATGGAACGCACCGCGCGCTGGACCTGGCCGCTGCCGCCGCAGATGTCGCAGCGTTCAGGGTGGGTGCCCGGCCGGCAGCAGGAGCCTTCACACGTCGGGCAGGTCACGGCGGTGTCGACTTCGAGCTTTTTGTTGACGCCGAAGACGGCGTCGCGGAGTTCGATCCTGACGCTGATCAGGGCGTCCTGGCCGCGGCGGACCCGGGACGCCGGGCCGGCCTGGCCGCCGGCGCCGCCGAAGAACGATTCGAAGATGTCCTGGAAGGCGAAGCCCTGGCCGGCGTAGCCGCCGCCGAAGCCGTTGTCGTTGCCGTTCTCGTTGCCCGTGGTGTCATAGATCCGGCGTTTTTGCGGGTCGGACAGCACCTCGTAGGCGTGCGTCACCGCCTTGAAGCGTTCGGACGCGTCGTCACCGGGGTTCACATCCGGGTGCAGGGTTCGCGCCAGCTTGCGGTAGGCCTTCTTGATCTCTTCCCCCGTCGCTTCGCGGGAGACTCCAAGAACGTCGTAGTGGCTGCTCAAAATGTGTATCTCTTCCTGGTTGTACTGCCGGTAATGGGCAAGAAGTGTGATGCGTGGGGTTCGCGCCCGGGCCGGACCCTTAGGGCCCGAGGATCCTGGAAAGGTAGCGGGCCACCGCACGGACGGCGGCCATGGTGGTGGGATAGTCCATCCGGGTCGGTCCGAGTACCCCGACCTTGGCCGTGGCATCCGGGCCGTAGCCGGTGGCGACCACGGAGGCTTCGGAGAGTCCGTCGTAGGGGTTTTCCCGTCCGATGCTCACGGTGACGCCGCGCGGGTCCTGCGCCATGTCGCTGAGCAGCCGGAGCATCACCACCTGTTCCTCGAGTGCCTCGAGCACGGGTCCGATGCTCAACGGGAAATCCACGTTGGAGCGGGCCAAGTTGGCGGTCCCGGCCATGACCATCCGTTCCTCACGGCTGCTCGCCGCCAGCGACTCGAGTCCCCGGGCCAGGGCCCGGGCGGCGGTGCGGCGCACCGGCGGGCAACTGTCCGCCACGGCCTGCAGCGACTGCGGCAGCAGGCTCAAGGGCGTGCCGGAAAGCCTGGACAAGAACAAGCTGCGGATTTCCGCAAGGGCCTCGTCGCCGAGATCCTGTCCGACGTCGATCACCCTCTGCTCCACCTTGCCGCTGTCCACGATCAGCACGGTCAGCACCTTGCGCGGAGCCAGCAGGACGAACTCGATGTGCCGAACGCGCGCCCGGCTGAGGAGTGGGTACTGCACGACGGCGACCTGGTTGGTCAGCTGCGCCAGCAGCCGCACGGTCCGGTCCAGCACATCGTCAAGGTCATCGGACCCCTCCAGCAGGGCCTGGATGGCGCGGCGTTCCGCCGGGGACAGCGGTTTGACGGCCGAAATCTGGTCCACGAACAGGCGGTAGCCCTTGTCGGTGGGGATCCGGCCGGCGCTGGTATGCGGCGCAGTGATCAGGCCCTCGTCTTCYAGGGCCGCCATATCGTTGCGGATCGTGGCACTGGAGACGCCCAGATGGTGCCGCTCCACCAGCGCCTTGGATCCTACGGGTTCACGGGAGTGAACATAGTCCTCGACGATGGCGCGCAGCACTTCGAGTTTCCGTGGCTCGCTCACGCCCCACCTCCAATCGACCCTTATCCGGTTCACCGGGTGCCGGGCGGCCGGGAAGGACCGGCCCGACAACACCCACGGTTAGCACTCGACATGCCTAAGTGCTAACCAGTCTAATATGAGTCCCGCGTTGTTAGCATTGGATTCACTGCGGGCCCTGCCGTCGGACCGGTGTTTCCGGACACATCACGGGATCCCGGCCCAACTATTTCGCAAGCTATTTTCCGAGTTCAAACTTTTCGAGTGCAAAGCAGTGTGTAGCCGATGTCGTACCAAAATTGGGGCCCGCAAGAGCTCTCCGCGCCCGCCAAAGCCCAGTTGCCCGAAATCCCGGTGGAACGCGGCATGGTGCTGGAAGACGTTCAATCCGGTTGGGTGGGCGCCGTAACCCGGGTGGAGAAGTCCGGCGGCATGCACGTGGTGGCCCTTGAGGACCGGCGGGGCAAGTCCCGCTCCTTCCGGCTGGGTTTCGGTTTCCTGCTGGACGGCCAGCCGATCCGGTTGATGCCGCCCGCACCGCGGCTCCCTGCCGGCGGCGCCGCCGTCGCCACCCGCACCGCCTCCGGATCCGTCCGGGTGGCCGGCCAGCGCGCCCAGGTGGCCAAGGCCAGCCGGATCTGGGTGGAAGGCAAGCACGACGCCGAACTCGTCGAAAAGGTCTGGGGCGACGACCTCCGGGTCGAGGGCATCGTAGTCGAGCCGCTGCACGGCATCGACGACCTCACGGCCGCTGTGCAGGATTTCGGGCCCGGCCCGGGCCGCCGTCTCGGCGTGCTGGTGGACCACCTCGTCCCCAACTCGAAGGAATCCCGCATCGCCGACACCGTCATGGCCTCCCCCGGCGCCGCCGGCAACGTGCTGATCGTCGGGCACCCCTACGTGGACGTCTGGCAGGCCATCCGGCCGGCGGTGCTGGGGATAGAACGGTGGCCGGAAATTCCCCGCGGCATTGATTGGAAGACCGGCATCCTGACGGCGTTTGGCTGGCCGCACAGCACCAAGGAGGACGTTGGCCTGGGCTGGCAAAAACTCCTCGGCGCCGTCCGCAGCTATGCGGACCTGGAGCCCTCCCTGCTGGGCCGGGTCGAAGAGGTCATCGACTTCCTCACGGTGCCCTGACCGGCTCTCCGTGCTTCACTTCGCGGTCCATGCCAGTATTCTGGGTACGGCGGCCGTTGCATTGTTGTTGCGGCCGCGGCTTCTCCCGGTACCAACGCTCCACCGCAATCCAAAGGACGACACGTGGCAGAAAACGCACGCGAACACACGGACCATCAGGCCGGCCATGGCCAGTCGCCGTACCATGGCGTGCCCGCAAATGCCCTGCCGCTGACGGCACGGGAAGACCGGCAGTGGGCCACCCTGGCGCACTTTGGCGGCATCCTCGGCTGCATCCCGTCGCTCTTGATCTACCTGATCTTCAAGGACCGCGGCCCGTTCACGGCGCAGGAGTCGAAGGAAGCGCTGAACTTCACGCTGCCCCCCACAATCGCCGCGGTGGTCGCCAACCTGTTGGTCTTCGTCCCGGTGGTGGGCAACCTGTTCGCGGTACTGGCCACACTCATCTGGATTGCCTTGGCCTGCTTCTCCGTGGCCGCAGGCATCCACGTCAACCGCGGCCAGCCGCACCGCTACGACTTCAACCTCCGCTGGATCAAGTAGACCGGCGCTGGCCGGACAAACAGTTTTGCCGGCAGGAACTGGGCCGGACGAGAGGTAAGCCGGACCAGGAGCCTGCCCGCCAGGGCGCTAGTCCGGCAGGATCCGGCGGACCACCGCGTCGGCCAGCAGGCGGCCCTTGAGCGTGAGCACCAGGCGGCCCTGGAAGGCCGCCCCCGGCTCAACGAGCCCGTCCGCGATCAATCCGGCCACAGCATGGCGCCCGGTGTCTCCCAGGCCGCCAAGACTCGGGATGGCCAGGCCGGTGACGAGCCGGGCCTCGAGCATGACGCGTTCGACGTTGCGGGTTTCGGCGTCGAGCGTTTCCCGGCCGGCCGCGGGCGAGGCGCCCGACCCCAGCCGGGCTGCATAGGCGCTCGGGTGCTTGACGTTCCACCAGCGGACCCCGCCGACGTGCGAGTGCGCGCCGGGCCCGATGCCCCACCAGTCGTCCCCGCGCCAATAGGCCAGGTTGTGGCGGCAGGCCTGCTCCGGGGTGCGGGCCCAGTTGCTGACCTCGTACCAGCCCAGGCCCGCGGCGGAGATCAGCTCGTCGGCCAGTTCGTACTTGGCGGCATGGTCGTCGTCGTCGATCCCCGGCACTTCGCCGCGGCGGATCTGGGCGGCCAGCTTGGTGCCGTCCTCCACGATCAGCGCGTAGGCGCTGATGTGGTCCGGGCCGTAGGACAGGGCCGTCTCCAGCGAGTACCGCCAGTCCTCCAGCGACTCGCCGGGTGTGCCGTAGATCAGGTCAAGGCTGACAGCCAGGCCGGCCTCGCGGGCCCATTGCACCACCTGCGGCACCCGGCTGGGCGTGTGGGTGCGGTCCAGGACCTTGAGGACGTGCGGCACGGCCGACTGCATGCCGAAAGACACCCGGGTGAAGCCGGCGTCGGCCAGCACCCGCAGCGACTCGGGCGTGACGGAGTCCGGATTGGCTTCCGTGGTGACCTCGGCGCCGGGTGCCAGGCCCCAGGTGTCCACCGCGGCCGCCAGGATGCGGGCAAGGTCCCCGGCGGGCAGCAGCGTGGGCGTCCCCCCGCCGAAGAACACCGTGCTGAGCTGTCGCTCGGGCAGGCCGGACGCCGTCAGGACGCGGCCGGCAAAGTCCACCTCGGCCACAGCGGTGCCGGCATAGGCGTCCTGCGAGGCGCCGCCGCCGAGCTCCGTGGCGGTGTAGGTGTTGAAGTCGCAGTAGCCGCAGCGCACGGCACAAAACGGGATGTGCACGTACAGGCCGAAGGCCCGGTCCGCGGCGCCCGCCAGCGCCTGGCCGGGCAGCAGCCCGTCCGACGGCGCCGGATCACCGAGGGGAAGCACGCTTGGCATGGCTACTTCTTGGCCTTGTCCTTGGACTCTTCGGTGGTGAGGGCGGCGATGAAGGCTTCCTGCGGGACTTCGACGCGTCCCACCATCTTCATGCGCTTCTTGCCTTCCTTCTGCTTTTCCAGCAGCTTGCGCTTCCGGGTGATGTCGCCGCCGTAGCACTTGGCCAGGACGTCCTTGCGGATCGCGCGGATGCTTTCGCGGGCGATGATCCGGGAGCCGATGGCGGCCTGGATCGGCACCTCGAACTGTTGCCGCGGGATGAGTTCGCGCAGCTTGCCGGTCATCATCACGCCGTACGCGTAAGCCTTGTCCCGGTGGGTGATGGCGCTGAATGCATCTACTTGTTCGCCCTGGAGCATGATGTCCACCTTGACGAGGTCGGCGACCTGGTCGCCGTCGGCCTTCCAGTCCAGCGAGCCGTAGCCGCGGGTCTTGGACTTGAGGATGTCGAAGAAGTCGAAGACGATTTCGGCCAACGGCAGACGGTAGCGGATCTCCACCCGGTCCTCGGAGAGGTAGTCCATGCCGCCGCGGCGTCATGGGCGGCATGGACTACCTC
>NZ_JBFRFD010000159.1:0-6869 GCF_052114645.1 Arthrobacter sp. 2YAF22_2 | reverse complement strand
TCGCAGCCCTTCCAGGACGACGTCCAAGGCTTTGTGCTCAATATTTACCCGGCCAGCCGAGTGGCCCACATATCCAACGATTCCACACATGGGAATYAGCCTAGCGGGTTTCCCGGCCGTCCGGCGTATGATGCACCGGCTCGGCCCCGCCGTCGCTGCCCTCACGGGCGTTCATTTCGCTCTCGGCCTAGTCAAGGGCAGAATCTCTAAGGTGACTGTGCAACGCAACGATGCGAATGGCGAGGGTGTCTCCCCGTTCGTGGAGCTGGACCGGCAGACCTGGTCCCGGCTCGCTGCCCAAATGGAGCAGCCCCTCAATCAAGAGGACGTCCTCCGCCTCCGCGGCCTGGGCGATCCCCTCGATATGCATGAGGTCCGGGACGTCTATCTCCCGCTGTCCCGGTTGTTGCACCTCTATGTCGAGGGTGCCAACCAGCTCCACGCGGCCACCACCACCTTTCTCGGCGAGACCACCCAGCGCACGCCGTTCGTGATCGGTGTCGCCGGTTCGGTCGCCGTGGGGAAGTCGACCATCGCCCGCGTGCTGCGTGAAATGCTAAGGCGCTGGCCGGGCACCCCAAACGTTGAGCTCATCACCACCGACGGCTTCCTGTACCCGCTCGCCGAGCTCCGGCGCCGGCAGCTCCTGGAGCGCAAGGGGTTCCCGGAGTCCTATGACCGGCGCGCCCTGCTGCGCTTCGTGAGCGAGGTCAAGAGCGGCGCGGAGGAGGTGCGTGCGCCCAAGTACTCGCACGTCACCTACGACATTGTGCCCGGAGAGGAAATCGTGGTCCGCCGGCCGGACGTGCTGATCGTCGAGGGACTCAATGTCCTGGCACCCGCCCGCCCGCGGAATGACGGCCGGCAGGGCTTGGCCCTGAGCGACTTCTTCGACTTCTCGATCTATGTGGACGCCAAGACGTCGTACATCGAGGAGTGGTATGTGGACCGCTTCCGTAAGCTGCGGACCACTGCCTTTGCCCAGCCGGAGTCCTACTTCCACCGCTACGCGACGCTGTCCGACTCCGAGGCGGAACAGACTGCCAGAGACATCTGGAAGCGCATCAACGAACCGAACCTGGAAGACAACGTCCTCCCCACCCGCGGCCGGGCCCAGCTGGTGCTGACCAAGGACGCGGACCACTCCATCCGCCGCATGCTGCTGCGCAAGGTCTAGCACAGGTGTACCACGACGTCGGCGCGCACGGCCCGTGGGTTCCCAGCCGGCGCGCGTTCGGGCGGGCCGTCGCCGCCGGGGCAAGCTTTGCCGCCCTGGCCGCCGTCGCCGCCTGCAGCCCGCAAGACGCCCCGGGTCCGGGCTCCCGCACGGCTGTGCCAACTGATGCGTCGACAGCCACCGCCTCCGGCTCACCCTCGGCTACTTCCACGCAGACCGGCCAGGCGGGTACCGCCGGGAGCACCGCGCCTGGCACTACGCTGCCGGGCAACTCTCCCGCGGCCGCCGCGCCTGGACCGAAATACTCTCTGACGGATCCGGCCAGCCAGTGGGTGGTGGTGAACAAGCATCGGCCGCTCTCCCCCGCGGACTACGCTCCGGCCGACCTAACCCAGCCGGCGGTCCGGCTTGCGGCCACCGGTGAGGCGGCACTGCTGAACAGCACGACGGCGGCAGCAGCGGAGCGGATGTTCGCAGATGCGGCGGCGGCCGGCGTCGTCCTGACCCTGGCGAGCGGGTACCGCTCGTACGCTACCCAGACAGCCACCTACGACGGGTACGTGAACTCACGGGGGCGCGACGAGGCGGACACCGCTTCGGCGCGGCCGGGCTACTCGGAGCATCAGACGGGCTGGTCGTTCGACGTCGGCGACGGCGACGGCGTCTGCAGTTTCCAGCCGTGCTTCGCGGATGAGCCGGCGGCCGTATGGGCCAAGGCCAACGCCTACCGCTTCGGCTTCGTGGTCCGCTACCCCTGGATGCTGCAGACGGTCACGGGCTACTACTACGAGCCGTGGCACCTGCGCTATATCGGGATCGAGGCCGCCGGCGACATGCACAGCCGGGGCATCGCCACCCTCGAGGAATACTTCGGCCTGGAACCAGCGCCGGCCTACCTCTAGTAGGAAGTTGCGATGGCCCGTCCTGTAATGTCACTGACCATGACGTGGGCTCGACAAGCGTTCGCAATTCTTGTGCGCAGGATTGACAGTTTCATCACGCCGGACCGGCTCAGAGTATATCCGTTGATCTTTGCCTTCATGTCCGGCGTCGCGCTATTGGCGACCTCGGTCACCCGCGTCCTCCTCCCGGCCGCCCAAGGCTCTTTTCTGCCGGACTACCTCGCCCACTGGACAGGCGGAGGCCTGCTACTGGCCGGCGAGTCTGGCGCCCTTTACGACCCCCAAGTCCAGCAGCAGTTCCAAGCCGCTGCGCTCGGACCCGTGACGAGGCTGGCATGGTTCGTTTCGCCTCCGGCCGTTGCCGCGTTTTATGCGCCGTTCGCCGTCATGCCGTACAACTTGAGTGGGCTGATGTGGCTGGTGGTGAGTGCAGCGCTACTGGTTGCATGCACTCTGAGCATGAAGTCCTTCGCTCCCAAACTGATGCTGCACAAGCGCAAGGCGGTTTTTGTTGCCGTCGTCGCTTCACCGGTGGTCTTCGAGTTGCTGGGCGGCGGCCAGGACTCGGCATTCGTGCTCGCTGTTTGGCTGCTGGGCATCCGTTTCCTCAGTACGGGCCATAACTTTTGGGCGGGCGCAATCTTCGGGCTTGGTTTTGCGAAGCCGCAGCTTTTTGTCCTCGTGCCACTAGTGCTCCTGGCGACGCGAAATTTCCGGGCACTGGCGAGTTTCGCGGCAGTGTTCTTGCTTCTCGCCGGCGCCTCCGTGGGCATGGTGGGGGTGGACGGTCTCGCTCACTGGGTGTCCGCCCTTGCCAGTCCGTTGTACGCAGAGCAAGTCCAACAGGGACAGGCCTGGAAAATGATCGGTTTGCCGTCGCTGATTCAGGGACTCCTACCGCCGTCCTGGGCCGGTTGGACAGCACCGGTTTTGACGGTGGCTTCATTGCCTGTCGGCGCGGCAATATTGCTTTATCACGTCCGTAAACTCCGGAAGCGGCGGGTCGATCCTGCGTTAGTGTGGCTCACGACGCTGGCCACGACCGTTGTCTTCTCTCCCCACATCGCGACCTACGACGGAGTGTTGCTCATCCCGGTACTCGTCTACTTGCTCGACCACCGTTGCTCGCCCCTAGTCCGCGTCTCGGCTGTGACTGCCATTGCTCTCCTTTGGCTGGCCCCCGTCTTCCATCAAGTCGCCAGTCAACTGGCCATGTGGCCGCTGAACRCCATCGACGCTCCGTGGGGCGCCTTACCGCTGGCCGTTTTGTGGCGAGAATCGATACGAGCGCTCGGTACCGCCGAGAGCCCTGCAAAAACCACGCATCCGAGCCACCAACACGAACTGACATAAGGTCAACCCTTCTCTCCGGGTCAACAAGCATGCGTCAGTCGGCGACGAAGGCCAGGGCCAGTTCCGTCCGGACCACGTCTGCCAGGCCGTCGGCGACTTCCTGGGCAGTCTCGAGGTCGGCGGCCTCCACCATGACCCGCACCACCGGTTCGGTTCCGGACGGCCGGAGTAGCACGCGTCCGGTGTCGCCGAGGCGCACCTGGGCCTTGGCCACTGCTTCGGCCACCGCCTCGTCGCCGTTGACCCGGCTGCGGTCGACGTCCTTGACGTTGATCAGCACCTGCGGGAGCTTGGTCATGACCGTGGCCAGTTCCTTGAGCGGACGCCCGGTGAGTGCCACCTGGGCGGCCAGCTGGAGACCCGTGAGCACGCCGTCGCCGGTGGTGGCGTATTCGGCGAAGATCACGTGGCCGGACTGTTCGCCACCGAGGCTGAAGCCGCCTTCCCGCATGGCTTCCAGAACGTAGCGGTCGCCGACGCCGGTTTCCCGCAGCGTGATGTCGGCTTCCCGCAACGCGAGCTTCAGTCCGAGGTTGCTCATCACGGTCGCCACGAGAACGTCGTCTTTGAGCTTGCCGGCCTCCTTGAGCGCAAGTGCCAGGATCGCCATGATCTGGTCCCCGTCGACCTCGTTGCCTTCATGGTCTACGGCCAGGCAACGGTCCGCGTCGCCGTCGTGGGCAATGCCCAGGTCCGCGCCATGGGCAACCACGGCGGCTTTGAGCGGGGACAGGTGCGTGGATCCCACGCCGTCGTTAATGTTGAGTCCGTCCGGTTCGGCGCCGATGATGATCACTTCGGCGCCGGCGGTCTTGAACACCTGGGGTGAGCAGCCGCTCGCGGCACCGTGGGCACAGTCCACCACAACTTTGATCCCCTCCAAGCGGTGTGGAAGGGTGCCCAGCAGGTGCACGATGTAGCGGTCTTCCGCGTCGGCGAAGCGCTGAATGCGGCCGACTTCGCCGCCAACCGGACGGTATGGCTCCTTGGCCAGCTGTTCCTCGATCGCGTCCTCGACCTCGTCGGGAAGCTTCTGGCCGCCGCGGGCGAAGAACTTGATGCCGTTGTCCGGCGCCGGGTTGTGGGAGGCGGAGATCATCACGCCGAAGTCGGCGTCGAGGTCGGCCACGAGGTATGCAGCGGCGGGCGTCGGCAGGACGCCGGCGTCGTAGACGTCGATTCCGGAGCTGGAGAGTCCGGCCTCCACGGCCGCAGCGAGGAACTCGCCGCTGGCCCGCGGATCGCGGGCCACGACGGCGCGCGGCCGGTTGCCGTTCATGTTGCGGTCGTGCCCCAGCACGACGGCGGCGGCCTGCGCCAGCTGCAACGCTAGCTCGGCGGTCAGCAGACCGTTAGCCAGGCCTCGGACACCATCTGTTCCAAATAATCTAGACATCGCGTCCCAGTTTAGCCGATCACGCTCTCGGCGCCCGTCCTGAGCGCCTCGCGGCCAGTTAAACGCTGGAAGCCCGCCCCACAAATGCGGGACGGGCTTCCGTGCAAACACTAGTTAGCGCTTGGAGTACTGCTGAGCCTTACGTGCCTTCTTGAGGCCAGCCTTCTTGCGCTCGATGACGCGGGCGTCACGACGCAGGTAGCCGGCCTTCTTCAGGGTGGCGCGGTTGTTCTCGGTGTCGATCTCGTTCAGCGAACGGGCGATGCCGAGGCGCAGGGCACCGGCCTGGCCGGAGATGCCGCCACCGTGGATGCGGGCAATGACGTCGTAGGCGCCATCAAGATCGAGGATCTTGAAGGGTTCGTTGACATCCTGCTGGTGCAGCTTGTTCGGGAAGTAGTTGTCCAGCGCGCGGCCGTTGATGGTCCACTTGCCGGTGCCGGGCACGATGCGAACACGTGCAATGGCTTCCTTGCGACGGCCAACTGCTGCGCCGGCAACCGTGAGGGCCGGGCGTTCCTTCTTGGGCGCTTCTGCTTCCGCAGGACCGCTTTCCGAGGTGTAGCTGGTCAGGTTTTCCTCGGCCACGACGGCCTCGGTGGTCAGTTCTTCGTTCTGAGCCACGATTCTCCTTGATTAAAGTTGGTTGGTGGCCAGGACTACTGGGCGACCTGGGTGATTTCGAAAGTCTTGGGCTGCTGGGCGGCGTGCGGGTGCTCGGCACCGCGGTACACCTTCAGCTTGCCCAGCTGCTGCGCAGCGAGGGAGTTCTTCGGGAGCATGCCCTTGATGGCCTTCTCCACGGCGCGGACCGGGTTGGATTCCAGCAGCTCCGCGTAGTTGACGGAGGTCAGGCCGCCCGGGTAACCGGAGTGGCGGTAAGCGCGCTTCTGCTCCAGCTTGGCGCCGGTGAGGGCAACCTTTTCAGCGTTGATGATGATGACGAAGTCGCCCATGTCCATGTGGGACGCAAAGGTGGCCTTGTGCTTGCCGCGCAGCAGGATTGCGGTCTGGCTGGCGAGACGACCAAGGACAACGTCGGTGGCGTCAATGACGTGCCACTGGCGGTTGATATCGCCGGGCTTCGGGGTGTACGTACGCACGGTGTTTGCCTCGTTCTTGTTCTGGCGTTCTTGTTTTAGGCGTCACGCTAAACGTGAACCTACTATCTATGCGCTACCGGAACAGAGGTGAGGGCTCCATGTAACCAGTCATCCATTGGTCTCGAATGTGCACGTTGAGTAGCTATCCTGCAACCGGATTCTCAAGCGGGCACGCATCATCGGGATAGGACACGCACAACGACTACCAAGAATAGCGGAAGCCGGGGCCGTGGGTCAAAATGGGGTGTCCGGTGGCATGCTGCCCGTGCGTGCCGCGCAGTTCCGGCCCGCTGCGTTCCTGGAGGTACCGTGCCCGATCCCGCCCTTGCAGGTTCCGCACCGCTGCTGTTCCTCGCGGGAATCGCCGCTATCGGGCTGTGCCTCGGCCTACTGGGCGACGTCTTCGTAAGACGCGCTCTGCCGCAACTTGCGCCCCTCCCCTCCCCCGCGCAGAGAGCAACGACGGCGGTCGCCACCGGAGTG
The DNA here is from genome assembly GCF_052114645.1 of Arthrobacter sp. 2YAF22_2. Taxonomy (NCBI): domain Bacteria; kingdom Bacillati; phylum Actinomycetota; class Actinomycetes; order Micrococcales; family Micrococcaceae; genus Arthrobacter; species Arthrobacter sp. 2YAF22_2. Next base: position 455 of record NZ_JBFRFD010000159.1, on the reverse strand, counting down.
TTGTGCACGCTGCTGGCATGGCGCTTCGGGCCGGCGCCGGCCCTGCCGGCTTTCCTGCTCCTGGCGGTTGCCGGCGTGCAGCTGGTACGCATCGATATCCTCCATCACCTGCTACCCAACCGGCTGGTTGTGCCCCTGCTGGGGGCCGGCATGATGCTCCTCGTGGGGGCTTCCGTAGCACTGGGAGGTTGGGAAAAACTGGCCCGCGGCCTCGCCGGCGGCGTAATTCTCTTCGTTCTCTACTTCATCCTGGCTCTCATTAGCCCCAAAAGCCTCGGAATGGGCGATGTTAAGCTCGCCGCCCCGCTCGGCCTGTACTTGGGCTACTTGGGTTGGGCCCAGCTCTTCTACGGCGGAGCCCTGGGATTCGTCGCCGGCGGGATCGCTTCCGCCTTCGTGGTGCTGAAAAACCGCGGAAACAAGCCGAAGGAAGTCGCCTACGGGCCGTCCATGCT
>NZ_JBFRFD010000158.1:0-6895 GCF_052114645.1 Arthrobacter sp. 2YAF22_2 | reverse complement strand
CCCCAACGCTGTCCGGCAGCGCCACCATCATGGGCGCGCAGGCGGCGTTCGCCGCGTCCTTGGCAGGGGAGACGTCGACGGCGGGGGAGCAGGCACTGAGCACCAGCCCGGCGGCGGCTGCGGTGGCAAGAAGGCGAAGCGGACGAAGAGAACCGGGCCGGCGGAGCTGTTGCATCCATCCAGCCTATCCCGGTGGTTGGGGTTGCCTCGAACATGCGCGGTTAGACCCCACTCACAGCAACGGTGCCGTGACTTTCGACACCAACCAGCTCTCGTTCCCGGCCGTTCACCAACAGTTGGAGCGGTGCCGAGGTGCCCGAGAGGCAGCGAACAATTCGCTGAGAATCAGCAGCCAAGGTTGTCGCGGTACTGGGCGGGGACGGACCAACATACTTCGTAACTTCTACAAATCCGCAGCATATGAAGCTGGCAGTAACCCGGGAATTGCCGGGGAACCTGTAGAGTACTCACGGTGCCGCGTTAGTTTGGCGGCTCCGACAGACCGTACGAACCCTGAACCTGGCGACGTACCGCACGGAATATTTGCTTTGGGGGAACACTTGGCTTCATCACACAGCAGTGCCCAGCGGAGCACTCCTGGGACTGCTGCGGCGGCGCTCTGCGCCGCCGCGGTTTTGACCCTCGGCCTCGGCGCAGCCCCCGCTCACGCGGACGATCAAGTCGACCCCAGCCCGTCCTCCTTGGTGATTCTGGATACGACGCCCGCGCCAACGCCCACGCCCTCCGAAACCCCATCGGGTCCCGAGCTGGCACCGGCGCCCGATCCCATCCCGGATTCGCCGATCGTTTCTCTACCCCCTACGGCACCGCCCGAGCAGCCTGGGGATTCCCAACCGGCTCCAGCCCCGGGCGGGGACGCTGCACCCGCGGATCCCCTCATTCCTGTCCCAGCTCCGGCTTCGCCGGAACGCCCCGCGCCCGTGCCTCAGCTGACAGTGATGCCCTCAGCGGAAACCACGCCGCAGGGCGAGCGGCCGGCAGAGGCAGTCACAGAAGCGCCCTCGCCGTCGGCAAGCGCAACGGCCGCCGCGCTGCCGTCGGCGGCTCCTTCCAAGACGCCGGCCCCCGTGCCGGTGCAGGCGGCTCCGGTCATCCAGGCGGCGGTGGCGGCAGCCACTGGCAGCCCGTTCGGCGTGCAGTTGGTGACCGTCCTGATCCTGCTGGGTGCAGGACTTGCTTACTTCCGTGCCCTGGGTGGCAAGGGCGCTCGTACTTCGCCAAAGGCCGGAAAGTAGGATGGCCCGGCAAACCTTCCAGGACGTGTCACGAATCGCCGCAGCTAAGGACCGTCCCGTCCGTGTAAGCCTGTTGGTGCACTCTTACTGGCCGGAGAGCAGCCCTCCGCAGCGCCGCTGGACGGCACTGCTGAAGGAATTCTGCGCCTCCGGCTGGGACGTCGACGTCGTCACACCGGTCGCCCATGCCCCGGCCGGCCGGCGCGAGCTGCCGCAGGAGCGGGCCGGCCGCCCCTTCCGCCGGCAAAAGGGCCAGTTCACCGAAGAAATCCGCCGTGTTCCGTACCTGCCGCACGGCAACTCTCAGCTGGCGCGCTTCGTTGACCACTGTTTCTCAGCCGCCATGACCGTGCCGCTGGGGCTGCTGACGCGGAAGCCTGACGTGGTCCTCGCCACTGCACCCAGCCTGCCCATCCTCGCCGCCGGCTACCTCCTGGCCAAGGCGCGGAAGGTTCCGTTGATCGTCGAGATGCGCGATGCGTGGCCGGATCTGGCGCGGGATTCACGCATGGTGAAGGGCCGCGTAAAGAGTGTGGTCGAGGTGGCCGTCGAGTTCATCCAACGTCGCGCCGACCTGGTGGTCACCGTCACCGATGGATTTGCGGACACGCTCCGCATGCGCGGACTCCAGAACGTGGCAACCGTCAGCAACGGCTTGCACGTCGATACCATTCCGTTCCTGCCGCCGCCGGAACCGGAGCGTGAGGTCTTCGAAGCGCTTTACCTCGGAAACCACGGAGCAAGCCAGCGGCTGGAAGTGGTGATCCGAGCCAGCGCGCTGGTGGGTGATGCCATGCACTTGCATCTGGTGGGGCACGGCACGCAGCTCCCCGCTCTGGAGAAACTAGCGCGCGACCTTGGCGCTCCCGTCACTTTCCACCAGCCCCTGCACGGCCAGGCTGTCTTGGACCGTTACGCCTCCGCGGACACCTGCATCATCTCGCTCCGGGACGACTGGAAGTCGTTCGAAACCACCGTCCCTTCTAAGACCTACGAAGTCTTGTCCCTGGGCCGTCATGTCACGGCAATCGTCAAGGGTGAGGCCGCGCGCATCATCGAAGATGCGGAAGCCGGCGACATTGTGGCGAGCACCCCGGAAGCCGTCGCCGAGCTTTGGCGCGAGCTCGCAGCAGACCGCTCGCGGCTGGTCCGCGTCGAAGCCAGCCGTCAGTGGGTCAAGGAAAACGCGGACTACGCCCAGCTGGCCGAGCGGTACATGGGGCTCATCGCCGGACTGCTCGGCCGGGAGCCGGTCCCAGCGCGATGATCCAGCTTCTCCGCAATGTTCGATTGGCCGCAGGCGTGGCAAGCAGCCACCTGACGGACGATCCGCTCCTACTCCTCCTGCAGCTCAGCCGCCGGTTCCCGGCGCGGCTGGTGCGGCCGCTTTCGACGGCGGTTGTTCGTTTCGCACGCCCCGAGTCCACCGATATTCCGGTCCTGATTGCCGCACTGGTGGCGGGCGACGACGCCGACGTGAAGCGGCGGCTCTCCCTGGCCACTGCAGCCGGGCTGGCGGGGGAACGTGCCCGGCGCCTCGCCGACGTCGCCCTTGCCGCCCAACTGCCTGGGCTGGCCGATGATTTTCTTGGCCGCTCGAGTGGCGCGCGCAGCCTGGCGGCTACCCGCGCCCGCCGGTTTTGGTACGACGGCGCCGTCGGCGACGCCGTCGCGGTCTTGGATACTGAAGGCCGGGCTGGCCGGCGGCAGCGGGCGCGGCTGGCAGCCGAAGTCAGTGTGCTGAACGGCGCCGCGGCTCCCGCGCTGGACCACGAGGTTTTCGTTGCCGTGCCCGGGCGAGTGCTGCACTTCTTGAGCAACTCGCTGCCGCACACTACCAGCGGGTATGCGCAACGGTCCCATTCCGTCCTTGCTGCGCAACAGGCTGCGGGCTGGGACGTTCTGGCCGTGACCAGGCTGGGCTACCCGGTTCAGGTCGGCAAGGTCGGTGCCAGAGCCGAAGATGTAGTGGACGGCGTCCGCTACCGGCGGCTCCTTCCGGCAAAATTGGCCGGTACCCTGGACGCCCGGCTTCAGCAGCAAGCCGAAGAACTGCTGGCCATAGTGCTGGATTTCAAGCCCAGCGTCCTGCACACCACTACGCACTTCGTGAACGCGGTGGTGGTCCGGGCCGTGGCCCAGGCCGTGGGCATCCCCTGGGTGTACGAGGTGCGTGGGCAACTGGCCGACACGTGGGCTTCCACTCGCGGAGCGGACGCGAAGAGCAGCCAGTACTACCGACTCTTCCAGGGCCGCGAGGCCGGGGTCATGCGGGACGCTGATCTGGTAGTCACCCTGGGTACCGCGATGAAGGCCAATATCGTCGCCGCCGGCATCCCGGAAGGCAAGATCCTGATTGCCCCGAACGCTGTGGGCGGTGACTTCCTCGAGGAGCCCTTAGACACGGCATCGGCACGCCGTGTGCTTGGCCTCAAAGAGGGCGGACAGTACATCGGCACGGTCAGCAGCTTGGTGGCCTACGAAGGTCTCGACTGCCTTATCGACGCGTTTGCGCTGCTGGCGCCCCGTTTCCCGCAGCTTAGATTGCTGATCGTGGGCGACGGCGTGTCCCGCCCCGCACTCGAGGTGCAAGCCCGGGAGTCGGGCTATAGCGAGCGGATCATCTTCACGGGGAGGGTTCCCCGTGAAGAGACGGCGCGCTACCACCAGGCATTGGATGTCTTTGTTGTGCCACGCAAGGACCTTGAGGTGACGCGCTCCGTAACGCCCCTCAAGCCCGTTGAGGCTTTGGCCTGTGCCCGCCCGGTGGTGGCGAGCAGGTTGCCGGCACTGCAGGAAATTGTTGACGAGCGTGTCGACGGTTTGTTGGTGCAGCCGGAGAATCCGGCGGCGCTGTCGGAAGCGTTAGCGGCGCTCCTGATAGACGACTCAGCGAGGTCAGCCATGGGAAGTTCCGGCCGCGCGAAAGTGCTGGCCTCGAGGACTTGGGCGGCAAACGCACGAGCTTTGGCAGCCGCTTATACGGAGCTGCTACGTGAAAAATGAGGAGGACGAGTTAGTGTCCGCAGAAACCGAAGTGGAGCCGGACCAGACGGCTGTCCAGCCGCTGTCCGTTGACATGCGCCGGCTGACCAGGGTTGGTTCCCGGCCAGGCTTCCTCGACTACCTGATCCAGCTGTGGGACTTCCGGCAGTTCATTTTTTATGATGCCCGGGCCCGCGTCCAAAGTGGGACTCGCAGGGACCGGCTTGGAAGCGCGTGGTTGCTGTTGAACCCGATATTCAACGGGCTGACCTACTACTTGATCTTTGGGCTGCTGCTGAAAACCAGCGGTGGCATCGAGAATTTTCTCGGATATCTCGTTATTGGTATTTTCATCTTCCAGTTCAGCTCGGGCGCGATCACCTCCGGCGCCAGGTCCATCCGAAACAACAAGTCCGTAGTTCAGGCCTTCAACTTCCCGAGAGCCGCCCTGCCCATCGGGGCGAATGTGCGTGAGTTGTTGTCCGCGGTTCCCCTGATCCTTGCGATGCTGCTGATCGCAGTGGTCCTCCCACCGGCCGAGGAGATTACGTGGCTTTGGCTGCTGGTGATACCGGCAGTACTATTGCAGTCGCTTTTCAACTTGGGCGTCGGGCTGATCCTGGCTCGCATGATTGCCCGGATCAACGACGTCACGCACCTTATTCCCTTTGCCCTGAGGGCGTGGATGTATTTGTCCGCGATCTTTTATGCCTACGACCGTTTCGTCACCCACCCGCAGTTACTGGCCATCATCAAGCTCAACCCCTTGTTCAACGTCATCGACATCATTCGAGACTGTGTGCTGTATGCCAGGGTGCCGCAATGGCAGTCCTGGGCGATTCTTGCCGCGTGGGCCCTCGGAACCTTGGCTGTGGGCCTGGTGTACTTCTGGAAAGGGGAGGAGTCCTATGGGCGCGGGTGAGAAGGAGATATACATCGCCGGCCATCCGTGCGTTGTGGTGGACAGCGTGCAAATGAAGTATCGGGTCGCATCCAGCGAGGTCTCGGAACAGCCCGCGGATAGTATCCGGCGTCGGTTCCTGAGCAGGGCCGTCAGTAAGCCCAATATGGTGACCGTGCACGCCCTCAACGAGCTGTCCCTGGTGGTCGAACGCGGGGAATCCGTCGGCATCATCGGCCGCAACGGTTCAGGCAAGAGCACGCTGATGAAAATTATCAGCGGGCAGTCCAAGCCCACGTCGGGCGCGGTCTACGCTTCCAGCACCCCCATCATGCTGGGCGTCAACGCGGCCTTGGTCCAGGACCTGTCCGGCGACCAGAACGTCATCCTGGGTTGCCTCGCCATGGGCATGAGCCGCGTTCAGGCACAGGAAAAATTTGACGGTATCGTGGAGCTCTCCGGCCTGGAGAAGTCGATCCACCTGCCGATGAAGTCCTACTCGTCCGGAATGGCCTCTCGGCTGCGTTTTGCCATCGCCGCAGCGGTCGATCCCGAGATTCTTTTGGTTGATGAGGCCCTGAACACGGGTGATGCGCAGTTCGCCGACCGCAGCAAACGCCGCATGGACGAACTTCGGGCGCAGGCCGGCTGCGTTTTCTTGGTCAGCCACAGCCTGGACACCATTCGCGACATGTGCACCCGCGTGGTCTGGCTGGACAAAGGCGATTTGATCATGGATGGGGATCCGGCGCTGGCTATCAATTCCTACCAGGAGTTCACGAAGCACCTGTCAAAGGGAAACAACAACTCGGCCTCAAAGATCCTAGAGGATGCCAAGAACGCCTTGGTGGCAACTGAGATCCGCGAACGAACTTCGCGACGGGTCAGGGCCTAAATGGGGGCGACGAAGGATCTACGCAGCGCCGTTTGGCACTTGCGCAAGGGCGGCCTGCCGCAGCTTGTGACGTGGCGTAAACGTCAGTTGGTTGAACGTGGCTTCGCTGCCCCACGGGACGTTCAAGGCGTAGAGGGCGGCTGGACCGGACGGGGGAGGAAGCGCAGGCTCTCGTTTGCGGCAGCTTCGCTACCGGACCTAGACCCGGTTCGCCCGGACATCAAAGCCGCAGTTATCTTGGATGACTTTTCCATGCTTGCTTTCGGATACGAATGGTCGATTCATGCCGTTCATCCGAACTCCTGGCGCCAGGACCTCAGTGACCTCAAGATCGATTTGCTGTTTGTAGAGTCGGCGTGGACCGGCAACAACGGTCTGTGGCGGGGGAAAATTGCTGGCCCCAGTGGACCCGCCGCGCCATTCAGGGAATTGCTGCAATGGTGCACGGCGCAAGGGACCCCCACGGTCTTCTGGAACAAGGAAGACCCGCCCCACTATGGCGATTTCCTCCCGGCAGCGAAGTTGTTCGACTACGTCTTCACCTCGGATTCTGGCCGCGTGGAACAGTACAAAGCTGATCTGGGCCACAGCCGTATTGGCGTCCTGCCATTCGCTGCCCAGCCGGCGGTACACAATCCGGTGAGGCCGCGCCGCGGGCGACACAGCAGGGACGTCGCCTTTGCTGGCATGTACTTTTCGCACAAATACCCCGACCGGCGCCAGCAAATGGACCAACTCTTGGGCGGTGCCATGGACGCCTCAGCCCGGATGACTACGGGGCTCGAGATTTTTTCTCGTCGGCTCGGTGGTGACGCCCGCTACCAGTTTCCGGCTCCGTTGAGCACGCGAGTCGTGGGC
>NZ_JBFRFD010000157.1:0-6926 GCF_052114645.1 Arthrobacter sp. 2YAF22_2 | reverse complement strand
GTCCGACGCTGACCAGCAGGATCACGCCGATCACGATCGAGTTGGTGGCGTCTCCTAGTGAGAGCGAGAGCGCGGCGGTGATGAGCAGGAGGATCAGGATGGGGCTGCGGAACTGCCGCCCGAGCACTGCCCAGCCGCTGGCCTCGTGCGTGCGGACCGCGTTCGGCCCGATCACGGCGAGCCGCTCCGCCGCGTCGGCTGCGGCCAGGCCGCCCGGCGCCGAGCCCAGCTGGGCGAGCACCGTGGCCGCCTCGGTCCGGGCGGCGTCGGCGATGGTCAGTGGCGGGGAGATCGACTCCCTCACGTCGAGCTGTGGCATTCAGAATCCGTCCAGAGACCTCAAGTTAACGCTAAGACTACGTCGGGACGCGTTCTGCGTCATTCGGTGACGCAGCGGCGTGCGACGGGCTCCGGAATCCCTTTGAACTCTTGGCCAACTCCGGACAAAGCGCCACCGAAGTTTTGTATATACTTTGTACCGGTACGGTTTAGCAGAAGGCCGTTGGACAGTTCTTCGATCCGGCTTTGCTGCCGCTACCGCCGCAATATTTCGCTGCTGCGGCCCGCCGCGCCACCGGATCGCTTCGACCCGAGTGAAACGGCATCAAGGCAAGTGGTAAACGAGTCAACCGCAAAATCGATCAACGAGCGCTTACATGAGCTGGTGCTCAACAGCGCCGACGTGGAGGAATTCCTCGGCGAACTGGCCCGGGTTTCGGCCCGCAGCCTGTCCGAGCCCGGAGACGAAATCCTGTGCGGGATCACGCTGGTCCGGCAGCGGAAAGCCGCCACCGTGGCCAGCAGCAGCGCAACCGCTCAGGCCATGGATGAGATCCAGTACGGCTTCAGCGACGGCCCCTGCGTGGCGGCGTCCCGGGAGCAAGTCACCGTCCATATCGCCGATCTGGACACGGACGGGCGCTGGCCCCAGTGTGCCGCCATAATCCGGGAGCACGGCATGCGGTCCATCCTTGCCGTGCCGTTCCTGCTCGACGGCGACACCCGGGCAGCGCTGAATCTGTACTCGCACCGGCCGAACCGCTTTGACGAGCGGGCCCGGGAGCTGGCGAGCATCTTCGTGAGCCAAACCTCGATGGCGCTCCGGTTGGCAGTGCAATTCGCGCACTTCAGCGAGACAGCGGACCACCTCAAGGCGACCCTGGAGACGCGCACCAGCATCGACGTCGCGGTCGGCATCATCATGGCGCAGAACCGTTGCAGCCAGGCCGAAGCCTTCGATCTGCTCAGGGCGGCGTCCAGCACGCGCAACGTCAAGCTCCACACCGTTGCCGTGGGCATCGTGGACGCATTGGGCCAGGGTCCGATGCGGACCCACTTCGAGGGCTAGCTGCGGTAACCGGTGTCCGCTGCTGCGGGGGTCGGCGCGGCCGCTTCTGCCAGAACGGTGCGGAGGGTGACCTCGTGGGCGAGGATCCGGAAGTGGCCGCCGGTGTCCAGCTGCACGTTCCGGGCTCCGGGCAGCACGCTGCCTTCGGGGATGTGCGGATCGAAGAGCCCGTAGATGGAGGTAATGCGCTCGTTGACACGCTGCTCGCGGGACAGTTGGAGGGTGACGGCGTTGCGCGGCGACAAGGCCCGCAGGCTCGGGAGGAGCATGAAGCCCGCGTACCGGGAGCCGGAGAAAGGCGAGGCGACGGCCACCATCCGGGAGATGCGCAGCTCCGGATCGAGTGAAGTCATCGCGAACTTGCCGATCAGCCCTCCCTTGCTGTGGGCGACAACGAGGGTGTCGGTGAGGTCCCGGTCCCGGAGGTACTCGGCAATCAGGCCCGCAGCCTTCGGGACCTCGAGCCGGTTCCGTTGCAGTACGGTAACCACGTGCACCGGATGCCCCGCGCCCTGCAGCTTCCGGATCAGCGGCAGCATGAAGCGCCAGTCTTCGAAGATGCCGGGGATTACGACGACGGGCCGGCCGGCGCCGCCGAGGAACTCATCCGGGCTGACTCGGGACACCGCGCTGCGAAGTTGCCGCCCGACGGCGTAGGCGTAGTCTCGGACCCACCAGCCGGCGATCTGGAACACTGTGCTCACGCGGTGAACTCCCGCGGCGTCTCGCGTCCGGCGGGAAGGCCCTGGGCGAAGGCGAGGATGGAGCCTGCCACCTCGACGGCGCGGTTGTGCTGGACCACGTGTCCGGTCCCCGCGATTTCCACGAACCGGGCGGTGGCTGCCCGGGAGGCGAGCCGGTGGCACCAGTCCGTTGGGGCCACCGGATCGTGCTCGCCCCGCAGGACCAGGACGTCGGCCGCGACTCCGCCGATTCTTTCCTCCAGGTGGTAGTTCATCATGAGCCGCAGGTTCTTGAGATACCAGCTTGGCCCGCAGCGGAGATAGTCGGTGAAGACCAGGGCGTTCGAGGAAGGACTCTCGAAAAAAAGGCAGTCCCGGGCCAGCGCCAGCGCCTGCTGCGCCACGGTGCGCCGCTGGTCGTTGACCACCGGGCCCATCAGGACCACGTGCGGAATCCGTTTGGGCTGTTGGCGCGCGGCTTCGACCGCGAACTGGGTCCCCATCGAGTGGCCGACGACGACGAATTCCAGCACTCCCAGTTGCTCGAGGGCACCGAGGATGTAGGTGGCGTGCTCCGCCACGCTGAGCGTGTGCTCCGGCCTGGGGGTAGCGCCGAAGCCGGGCAGGTCGATCGAATAGGTGTCCACCGACTTGGCCAGCAAACCGTGGAGCCGCTCCAGGTAGCGATGCGATGCACCGATCCCGTGGACCAGGACGACGGCGGGTCCAGCCGCTGTGCCGGGCGTCCGCCGGGAGGCGAAGACGTGGCCAAGGTGGCCTGCGGCCTCGACCTCGAAGCGCACGGGGCTGCTCATGGGAAATCTCGTTTCTGCTCGTCGCCGCTGTTTGGCTTGTAGTAAGCATACTGACAATCGTCCGGTAGCCGGGTGCGTGGGTTTGTGTGCGCCAAGCCGCCCGCAGCCGTCATTTCGACGGCCCGCTGCCCGACCCGCGTGCAGATACAGCTTGCGGGCACGGAACCGTCGAATCGGCGGCAAGCCTGGGCCGCCGCCGCCCTGTACGCACGCGCGGGGGCAGTTGTAGCTTGGGAGGGACCCTCAAGGGGAAATCACGGCAGGCCAACATCGGAGGAACGCATGGGCAACAAGCCGATCGAACCGGAAGACATCGTGAGCGACGGGGTGGAAACGGACGGGAAGCCTCTCCCCCGCGACGGCGGCGGGGCCGACGACGGCGCGGCGACGCCGTCCGACGCTTCAGAAGGCGCCAGATCTGAAAATGCCGCGGCAGGAGGCGCCGCGGCAGGAAGCGGAGACTCACAGAAGGTGCCGGGACCGGCCGAGGAGCAGGACGAACAGGCGGCGGACGACCGCGGCCTGACCACGGACACCAGCCCGGACTGAGACCGCGCCCAGGGCTGCCGGTCGGCCCAGGCTGCCGGTCGGCCCAGGCTGCCGGTCGCAAGGCCGGGCCTCCCGCGGGCGGCCCGGCCAGACGGGGACGTTGGCTAGCTTGCGGCGGGCGCAATGTTGACGAGCCAGTCCACCCCGAATTTGTCTTTGCACATCCCGAACGTGTCCCCCCACGGGGCCTTCTCCAGCGGGACTGTGACGGTTCCGCCGTCGGACAACTTGTCCCAGTAGCCGCGGAGCTCGGCCTCCTCGTTGCCGCTGAGGGACACGGAGTAGTTGTTGCCCGGGGTGTAATCCATGCTGTTGGGCGTATCCGCCCCCATCAGCACCAGACCCGTTTCGCCGGTCAGCATGCCGTGCATGATCTTGTCCTGCTCCGCCGGGTCCTCGCTGGCGTGGAACTCGCCGAAGGTGCTCATGTTCAGCTGTCCGCCGAACACGGACTGGTAAAAGGTCATGGCGTCTTTCGCGTTGTCGCGAAAGCTCAGGTAGGGGTTGAGCGTGGTCATTTCCGGGACTCCTCGGTAGCTGGAGGGCGGAACGGGGGTGCCCGCGTCGCCGCACTTACACGGCATATCCTGCCCGAATTCAGGCGCACTTCATAGATCCGTCGAACCCTGCGGGCGGCCGCGGCCGGCGGCCGCCCGCAGGCCGGCTACGCGGTCTGGCCGGCGTGCTCGCCTTCGGCGATTTCTTCCAGCAACTTGTCGTTGAATGCAGGCAGGTCGTCCGGATTACGGCTCGTCACGAGGCCCTGGTCGACCACGACTTCCGCGTCCGTCCAGTTGGCACCCGCGTTCTTAAGGTCCGTCTGGAGCGTGTGATACGAGGTGAGATGGCGTCCGCTGGCCACACCGGCGTCGATCAGCAACCACGGGCCGTGGCAGATCGAGGCCACCGGCTTGTGCTGTTCAAAGAAGCCCCGGGCGAAGGCTTGCGCGCCCTTGTCGACCCGGAGGTGGTCAGCGTTAACGACGCCGCCGGGAATGACGAGGGCGTGAAAGTCCGAGGCATTGGCCTGGTCCACCGTCAGATCGACGTCGAACGTCTGACCCTTGTCGGTGCCGTCATAGCCCTGCAGTTTTCCGCTTTTGAGCGCCACCAAAGTGGGTTCGCCGCCGGCCTCCTTGACTGCGTTCCACGGGCTGGTCAGTTCAACCTGTTCAACGCCGTCCGTGAGCAGAAAAGCGACTTTCTTGCCCGCAATATTGTGTTCCGACATGTGTCCTCCTCCAGCCAGCGCGAGGGTCAACAAGCCGTTCGGCCGCGCATTTCCCCCGCGGAGAGATTGGTGCCTTACCGGACCAACTCTAGGGAACACGAAAATAATAAGCAAGCTGATCATCTGCGCGAACCAGCCCTCCCTCTCTGGCTTCACGATGCTGCTGTGACGGAGATCCGCACCTTGGCGGCCGTCCGTCTACCCGGTGCCCTCTGGCCACGGCCAAGAGCCGTGGTTACGCTGGCGGGTATACGCAGCTTCAGGACCGCAGGAAGTAGGGCACCATGGACGAACAGGACATCCTCCAGCGCATCACCTCCCTGGTAGACGAGGAAAAAGAGCTCCGCGAACAGGCGGAATCCGCAAGTCCCGACCACGACCATGTCCCCGACCGGCTCCGGCTCCGTCAACTTGAACAGGACCTCGACCAGTGCTGGGACCTGCTGCGGCAGCGGCGGGCCAAGAAGCAATATGGCGAAAATCCCGACGACGCGGAGGCACGTCCGGTCACGCAGGTGGAGGGCTACAACGGCTAAGCGCGGGCGCCGGGAGGGCTGGGGACACCGGCGCTGATGGATCGGGGGCACGTTTTTGCGTGACCCCCCGCGGTCCGCGTCAGCGAAGGACTCCGATTGCCTCCTGATTTTTCCGCGTCACGGGCCTACCATATGGACGGGGGGCACTCGAAAGCGACAACGCTTACTGGAGGCCACGATGTTCATCACTGTCCGCAAACATTTCCCGCAAATGCAGAATATGTTCGTGGCCGGAGTCTGGCGCCGGCCGCGGCCCGGTACCGCCGCTCCCCCGCCTGACAGCACGCGGCCCCGGCACTTCTTGGCCGCCTTGGCCGCCGTCGTGCTGGCCATGGCCGGTGGGATAGCGGCCGCAGGGCCGGCGGCCGCGGACCCTGAACAAAGCTACATCGTGGTGCTCAAGGACGGCGCCGGTGACGCGGGAGCCCTCGCCGCCGCGCAGCAGGGAAAGTTCGGCTTCACGGCGTCCAAGGTCTACCGCGACGCGGTGAGCGGCTATTCCGGCACCATGACGGCAGCACAGGCCCGCGACGTGGCCGCGGACCCAAGCGTCGACTTCGTCACGCTCGGCCGGCACTTCGACAAGCCCGCGGAACCCACGGCACCTAACACCGAGATCGCGCCGTTCTGGTGGCTGCGGATCGGTGGCGACATAGCGGAGGCCAGGGCCGGCGCGAATCAACGTGCCAGCGACAGCGACTCCGGCGTTAATGTGGCGGTCATCGACAGCGGCATAGACGCCACCCACCCGGAGCTCAACGTCCGGGGCGGCATCGATTGCACGTCCGGGGCCCCCGTCAAGGTGACCCCCGTTGATGTCCTGGGCCACGGAACCGCAGTGGCGGGCGTTATCGGAGCCCGCAACAACGGCTCCGGCATCGTCGGCACGGCGCCGGGCACCCGGCTCTGGTCGGTGCGGGTGGTCTCCGACGCAGGGACCATCAGCGAGGCGAGCCTGATCTGCGCCATTGACTGGGTGACCTCGACCCGCCGAGGCGGGGACAGGAGCGACGCCATTGACGTTGCCAACATCAGCATCGCCGGCCCCGGCTCCAACACGGCGAATTGCGGCAAGGGCACAGACCCGATGCACTACGCGATCTGCCGCTCGGTGCGGGCCGGCGTCGCGTACGCGGTCGCCGCCGGCAACGCTGCATCGGACCTCGCAGGGACCGTGCCCGCGGCGTACCACGAGGTCATTACCGCCACCGCCATGGCTGACTTTGACGGCCGCCCGGGCGGCCTGGCTCCCAGCATTTGCGGTCGTGACGACTGGAGCGTCCTGGGCCAGCGGGACGACCAGCCCGCGTTCTTCTCGAACTACGCCGTCAATGCTGCGGACCAGCGGCATACCGTCGCGGCACCGGGCGTCTGCGTTTTGTCCACGGCTCCCGGCGGACGCTACGGGATCAACCATGGCACCAGCTTCGCCAGTCCCGCGGTGGCCGGGGCCGTGGCCTCGTGCATCAGCGATGGGGCCTGCCACGGTTCGGGCACCGACATCAGCGAGCAGTTCCTCGATCTCGCCGAGTCCTACAATCAGCGGCACCCCGACTTCGGCTTCACCGGCGATCCGATCCGCCCTGTGGGCGCCAAGTACTACGGGTTCCTGACCGAGATCACGAGGTTCTAGGGCAGCCCGCGGCGCCGCGAAAGTAGACGCACCCTGGCGCAGAGCGGAGCATACGTGCCGGAAGCAGGACGACGACGGCGGGGGCTTCCGCCGTCGTCGTCCCGGCGTCGCCCGGAGTACGGTGCCCGCAG
>NZ_JBFRFD010000156.1:0-6929 GCF_052114645.1 Arthrobacter sp. 2YAF22_2 | reverse complement strand
GGAAGCCGAAGTCAGCACGGCGCATGACTTCGGCTTCCTGTTCCAGGAGCCGGATGCGTTTGTTGGCATCCCGCAGCTTCGCGGCGTCATCAGACACGGCACCGGACTTCACCCCGTCTTCTCTGTCGGCGATCTTCATCCAACGGTGCAGGGCAGCGGGCGAGACCCCGAAGTCCTTGGCGATCTGGGTAATGGGTGCTTCGCCCTTGCGGGCAACCGCGACGACATCGCGGCGAAACTCTTCGGGAAAGGCTTTGGGCATGATGAACATCCTTCCACCCGCAAGGATCAAATCCTCACAGGCAAAGTGTCAATCAAACCTTCAGCAGTCCCTACCTCTTACGATCGGTCATGCGAAGAAGGGCTCCTATCAAGCTGTCTCACAAAACCATACGGCCGCAGCCGGTGGTGGAAAGAGATCGAAGTCCTCATCGTCACCGGCGCGACAACAGCGAAAGTCGAGGCAAACAACACCTCGATCAAACACATCAAACGAACAGGYCGGGGATTCACCAACGCACGCAACTACAAAACGCGTATCCTGTTGCGCAGTGCCGCCAGAACAGCGGCATGAACACCCATCACGGCAGAACATTCACCACGAACCGTGAAGAGCCTCCTTACTCCGCTTTACGGGCAAGAGCTCGGCCCCAGGGTGCTCGGCATCGGTATGGACGAGGCCCCCGCGAACGGCTGCGTCAGCTGAACATTTGCATCTGGTCTCGCCCTCCAACCAAGGACATGACTGAGGGCGTCGATCACGCAGTCAGCGGCCTAAGGGGAAGATCAGCTGCGGTACTGTAAAGGCATGAACGGGTACGCTGAGAAATTCGATTTTGATGGACAGAACATTTCAGGTTGGGCGCTCGGGGCCTTGCAAGTTACTGCCTTTCTTAGCGGCGTTGAAATCGGTACAGCCACGCCCGCCGGGACCCGAGAGGACCTGAGCAAGGTGGTTCCTGGCGGACTTATCTTCACACTTCACTGCACCGCTAAATTCACGGCGCTCGATGTCGTCTCTGGGCGTCTTGAGGTAAAGGTCATGAATGGCGGCACCTCCAAGACTCTTAAGCTGACGAGCAACGGAGCGAAACGCATTCGCCATCAAGCTATCGACGGCCTGCTAGCAACCGCCCCGGACTACTTCGCCGACACGCACCGCACAGTTTGGCCAGACGAAGACCTAATTGAGGTACAACCCAATGTCAAGATGGGGCGCATGTCTGCCCAATTGCTGCCCGCCGGCCTATATTCTCAGGATAAATCTTCCGTTCTGGGGCTTAACGGGCAGATCTTTCTAGTTGGTGGCAGTAACAGGGTGCTGGACCAGTATAGCGACGATTTCGATTACGGTCCCGGCGGCATGCAAGGGTTGGTCGATGAATGGACGAAGCTATTTTCGGGCCGGCGAGAACACTTGGACTCCCTCGGTATCCGTTACTTCCAGACCGTCATACCAGAAAAGCTTACTGCCATGCCCGTATACGCTCCCATGCCGCTAGACGTTCCCACCCCCATTTATCGCTCGCTTGAAGATCGCTTGCGGTCCGAGTCATTTTACGTCAGTGGCTTGGAGCCTTTCGTCCCTTGGCTTGAGCGCGACGACCCATTCCTCACCACAGGAAGCCACTTCTCGGCGAGCGGTGCAAAGGAAATGTTCGCGGCGCTTGTCGAGGAGATTGATCCGCCAATCGCAAAACTCGTCGGGGCAATCGAAATGAATGAGGTCAGATACGAGGTTGAGGACCTCGCGGAACGCTTCTACGGACTTCCCCTGCATTCCAGAAAGTGGGAGCCGAGCGCGGCTCAATTTAGGCAATGGGCAACTGACCTTGTTCTCACGCAGAAGTACCTACCCGCCGGGCACATTGGCCGGCGCTTCTCGTGGACGAATAGATCGGCTCCCAGTCGACTCAAAGTCCTTGCGTTTGGCAATTCCTTCTTCGGCAGTGGAGATATCCCAGGACAGTTGGCATGGTGGTGTAAGCATTACTTCCTTGAGTTCACCCATGTCTGGAATCCAGAGTTTGATTGGGCGCTCGTGCGTGAGTTGAAGCCTGATGTGGTTGTTGGCCAGACCATTGAGCGGTTTCTCCGCAGGGTCCCTCTTTCTTAGCCGCGACCAGGGTTTGACTTTTGAATAAACGTGGTTCGGCTCCGAGGGGCTACTCTTTTCACGATCAAGCGGGTGGAGGGTGGGAAAAGAGCTTCCGAAGTGTCCGGCAGGGATCGGCCCGGCGACATTTTGGAGCTAAGCGTCCCAAACCGGCTCGTCAGGTTCGTGGGGAAAGGATTCCCGGACGAGGGTCACGCCGCCCTCCGGACGGCCCTTCTCATGAGGATAATCGATATGTGCTGTTTGAGCCCGGTGTTGTTGGCTTCGACCTTGCCGGTGGGGGCGTGGGTGACGATGAGGACTTCGATCTCGTTCCACCATCGGCAGACGGTGCGGTAGAGCTTGTTGGTCTCTGGCCGGCCGGCAGCGTCCACGAACGCCTTGAGTTCGCTTTTCGCGGCGCGGCGTCGGCCAGGGGGTTGGTGAAGGAGCACCCTGAGCAGTTCTTGGACTTTCCACCCGGCCTGCAGTTTCCCGTTTAGTAGGTCGTCGGAGACGAGTTCCTCCTCGTGCGGTGGCTGCATTCCTGGTGAGCGTGGCGCCGGCACCAGGAGCAGCATCCGGTGGGCCCAGGCGTTGTCGATTCCGTGTCCGCGCCGGCCCTTGACCTGTTGGGAGCGGTCTCTGCGGGTCTCGGTCATTGCCTGGTTGGCCAATGAGACCGGGTGGAAGTGATCGACCGCCGCGGCGGTGCGGGAAAGCCACATCCTCATACCTTCCGAACGGGGCAGACGGGTCCAGCGCCACGACCTGCACGCCCAGCCGTCACTGAAGCGGCCGGGCGAAGAGCATCCCCGGCGTCCTTGTGGTCCCGTCCACGATGCCTAGGACCTGGCCGGTGCCCAGATCAACGATGGTCGTCATCTACGGCTCGTGCTTCATCCACGTGCTGGCCAGGGTCGCGGAAAATACCGCACGGACCGGGAGCGATGTTAGTCGATGCCGAGCACCCGCGTCCTGAGCTTATCCACGTCGGGCATGAATGAGAAAACAGGCCTCGGTCAGGGCGGCGCAGGCCAGCCAAGGAAACCGCGAACGCCGCGGTTGGACCAGTGGACATCGACTGGCCCCGGCAAAGGGAGTGCCCCGGGTCCGCTGGAAGGGCCGTCTCTTCCGCGGCGTCGCCACTACACCACAGGTCGGGCGGCCGGTGGCTGGTCTGCTTCGACAATGACCGGCTTCCGCCGTCCTCCAGAACGGTGGCAGAGATGACGCGGTAATCAGACACCTTGAAGATGCTGGTGGCAGCGGCAGACGCTGGGTCAAGGCTCGTGGTTCTGTCCCAGGTAGAACACGCATCCCGGTAGGGCCACGGGCCTCATTTTCAGATACGACACGAAACCAATTCCCACCGAAGCGTGAATCCACGCATGCGCGGAAGCGAAAAATGGATCATGAGTTCTAGACGCACAGCGGCATCGTACTCAGAACGTTCAGATCGAAGATCGAGCAGGGGAGATTGGGGCGCCGCCTCAGAAGAACAGGATATGTTTTGATTAGGTGATTGCTGGATTCAGTGAGTTCGATCGCTGGGCGCTGGCTATCCGTAGAGCCGTTCCCCGAACGAGTAGTCGGACGAGCTAATCACGTAGTGCCTACTGTAGTACTCACTCCCAAGATGGAATAGCGTTTGAGGTGGTTCAAGCGGATAGAGACTAATTTACTAGGGTAAACAATACCGAAAGCCAGCTCCTGTAAGTGTTCGATTCTTCTCAGTTCCGAAACCTATTACTCGCAAGATAATCGGCAAATTCGAAGGGTGGGTGCCGAAATGGCTGAAGAAGTGGGGGGAAGGCGGGCGGCATGGTCGGGAGGTCGGGAAGCGATGAAACGCCGTGGTCTCCTTAGATTGGGCACCTTAGCCACTCTTCTTGGCGGGGCGTCCGCAGCCTCCGGCCTCGGATGCTCACCGGGCTTTGCCTCTGTTCCAAGGGACGATCTCACGAAGATGCCCACAAGTGCAGACCTCGTCGAG
The DNA here is from genome assembly GCF_052114645.1 of Arthrobacter sp. 2YAF22_2. Classification (NCBI taxonomy): domain Bacteria; kingdom Bacillati; phylum Actinomycetota; class Actinomycetes; order Micrococcales; family Micrococcaceae; genus Arthrobacter; species Arthrobacter sp. 2YAF22_2. The sequence continues at coordinate 2,838 of NZ_JBFRFD010000156.1, read as the reverse complement.
ACCTACGTGCGCAAAGGCGAAATTGCAATTAACATCGCTGACTATGGGGTTGTCACCGACGGATCGGCCCCGACCGGTGTTGCACTGTCAAAAGCCGTAGCTGCCGCAAACATACTCGGTCTACCGCTCCGACTCCCCACTGGACGGTACTCGTTTGACCAAGTGAACCTCCCGCATAATATGACGATCGAAGGTAGTGGGCCCGGAACGGTCATCGTACAAAGCGTAGCCAGTCAACCCACATTTATGGCATTGGGTTCAAGCACATACCTGGGTGCGCTTACATCCGATTTAGTTAAGGGCGCTACCGAGATCAAAATTTCTAACAATTACCGACTGGCTACAGGCGATATTATTCTGGTCACAGACGAATACTCTTACACGGAAACCGACAAAACTTACAAATCAGGCGAGCAGTTCCGCGTTGCCTCCTCCACCGGGACCAGCATTATATTGGATTCCCCGGTCCGAGGGTCGTTTTCGAATAGCGCAGGAAGCTACAGCGTGGCCAATGGGGCGAAGCTGACGAAGTTGAACACCGTAAGAAATGTGACGCTCCGTAACATGGCGTTCGAGGGCCACCCTTCGGGGACATCGCAAATGATTATGTTCCAAAACGTGGATGGATTGTTTCTTGAAGGGGTTTCAACAATCTCCGGCCAAGCCGGATTCTGCTTAATCGACAAGTGTCGAAACGTTGAAGTTGTGAAGTTTGGGCTGCACGGACTCATTGATAATTGGGCGGGAGGTTATCCTGGTTACGGGTTCATAGTGCGCCATGCCTGCAACAATGTGCGTATACATGACGGTATCAACTTAATGTCCCGTCACGGTGTTACCACCCTAGGTGGTCCTTTCGGGGTGCCGCGGAACCTAGTCTTTGCGAACATTATATCAACGGCCTCGTCGACCGCCGCGGGCATTGACACTCACTGTGCCGGCGAAGGGATTGTCATTTCGGATTGCATTGTAGAAAATGCGCACTCGGGTATTAATGCACGCGCGCGCAACATAACAATCCGGAACAATGACGTCCGTAATACGAATAAAAACGGTATCCTCGTCTCGGATTCTGCCCGCAATGTCGTCGTCGAGGGTAACCGACTGACGGGATGCTCGACCTATGGCATAAGAATCGGGGCCTCAGGCTCGCGGCATTCTAATGTTAGTGTGATCTCGAATGAATTAACCGACATATCAGGCGATGCCATTTCCGCGGGGGAGGGTCAAACTGACCTTCGTATTGTTAGTAACTTGTGCACCCGCATGAGTGGTAAAGGCATCGAAGTGCACGCTGGTAGCAGTGGGGTCTACATTGCTAGAAATGACGTGGCGGACGCCGCTTTAGTCCAAACTGCTGCTGGTATAAACGTAACCGGTCAACAAGTCGCCGGAACTTTCGACATCATCGGAAACATAGTTCGGCAGAATGAATCTCGTATGAGTCGGGCTATCTTTACAACGCGAACTCAAGGCCGCATGATCGGGAATTACGCTTGCGGAACGTATCTCTCGTCGGGATCCGAGTTCTCTGCGGGCATTGGGTTCACCAGGGCTGAAAATTCTGTATTCGTCTAGGTGCAAACGGCCAAAAAGTGGTGAATCGCTGCCTGAACGACGACGCCTGAATTTGGTTACCACTCCTAACGGAGTTGCTTAGGCAAGCGCTTAGCGACCAAGAAGTTCTCAATGTCTCGGGCTAATGCCGTTCTGACGCCGTTCCAACGCGTTCGGATCGCGCCGGCTGGTCATTGATCACGGAGGGCCAGGGACCCGGGCCGTTGAGCAGTTCAATTGTTCCTGGCCCCAATGCCAAGCGGTGGGCCAAAAACGGTATGCCGCGAGGGGCCAGTCGGGACTGCCCCGGGTTTGATTGACTCCTGACTTGTGAGGATTTACTCCTTGCAGCAAGGATGTTCACATGCCCAAGCCTTTCCCCGTTGAGTTCCGCCGCGACGTGGTCGCCGTGGCGCGGAAGCACGAAGCCCCGATCTCCCAGATCGCTAAAGACTTCGGGATTTCCGAAGCAACCCTGCACAACTGGCTGAAGAAGGCCGACATCCAGGAGGGCGCCCGTCCCGGTGTGACGGAGAAGGAAGCCGCGGAGCTCAGGGATGCCAGGAAGCGGATCCGGCTGCTTGAGCAGGAGAACGAGATCCTCCGCCGGGCAGCGGCGTTCTTCGCCCGGGAGCTGCCCCCAAAATGAAGTTTCCGCTGGTCCTTGACCAAGACGTGCGACGGGATTCCCGTCGCGGTGGCCTGCCGGGTGCTGGGGTTCTCTAAACAGGCGTTCTACGCGTGGAAGGCCGCGCCGGTCACGGAGCGTGACTGGTCCGATGCGCACCTGATCAACGCAGCGGTGGACGTCCATCGGGACGACCCTGCATTTGGGTACCGGTTTATCGCCGACGAGCTCGAAGACCAGGGTTTCAGCGCCGGGGAGAACCGGGTGGCGCGGCTGTGCAGCAGCCAGCAGATCTGGTCCGTGTTCGCCAAGAAGCGCGGTCTGACCCGCAAAGCCGGCCCGCCGGTGCATGATGACCACGTCAGGCGGGACTTCACCGCGACGGCGCCTGATGAGCTTTGGCTCACGGACATCACCGAGCATCGGACCGATGAGGGCAAGCTCTACCTGTGCGCCATCAAGGACGTCTACTCCAACCGGATCGTGGGCTACTCCATCGATTCCCGGATGAAAGCGTCTCTGGCCGTCTCGGCCCTCCACAACGCAATAGGACTCCGGAAACCGGCGGGCACGGTGGTGCACTCGGACAGTGAGACTGGCTGTACCGGTATTCCCGGGGTCCTTGACTCGCACAGCGACGGACACGGCAGGAT
>NZ_JBFRFD010000155.1:0-6940 GCF_052114645.1 Arthrobacter sp. 2YAF22_2 | reverse complement strand
ATACTGATGCACCAATTCTCGAATCTCATCGCGGCTAATACCTCGCGGACCAACAGTCATGGCTACTCCTGCTCCTCTTCAATCACTGACTGACTCACAACCAGCCTGACGTAGAGGGACATTCCGACAACCCTCCCGCACCACCGGCGCACATTTCGACAACCCTCCAGCAGTCGTGGAAACTAACTCTCCGGTCGCACCCTGGTCGGGTCAGAGCTGCGGGAGCGTTGGGAGGGAACCCGCCGGATCTGCGGGAGCGTCGGGGAGGAACCCGCCGGATGTGCGGGAGCGTCGGGGAGGAACCCGCCGGATGTGCGGGAGCGTCGGAGTGGGGCGGAACGTTGGCTAGCTCCCTGTCGTTGTGCTTCGGTAGGCTCGAGGCCGACACCCCGAATACCGCTTCCGTTCTAAGGACTCCCCATGACCGCACGGACCATCGTCATCACCGGCGCCAGCGACGGGATCGGCGCGGCCGCAGCCCGGACCCTGGCCGCGCAGGGGGAGCACGTCGTCGTCGTCGGCCGGTCCGCGGGGAAGACCGCGCGGATCGCGGGCGAGATCGGGGCCGACTCCTACGTGGCCGACTTCGCCGAACTGGCGCAGGTGCGCCGGCTGGCCGCGCAGCTGAAGGAAAAGTACCCGCGGATCGACGTCCTGGCGAACAACGCCGGCGGCATCATGGGCGCCCGGGAACTGACCGTCGACGGCCACGAGAAGACCTTCCAGATCAACCATTTGGCCCCCTTCCTGCTGACCACGGAGCTGCTGGACGTGCTCACCGCGAGCCAGGCCACGGTTATCAATACCTCGAGCGTCGCGAACTCGATCTTCGCCAAGCTGGACATCGAGGACCTCGACGCGTCCCGGAGTTACTCCACCAACCGCGCCTACGGCAACGCGAAGCTCGCCAACATCCTTTTCACCACGGAACTCCACGCCCGCTACCACGCGGAGGGCGTCTCGACCGCTGCCTTCCACCCCGGCGGCGTGGCAACCAACTTCGCGGCCGACTCCACCAGCCCCATGCGCCTGGCCTACACGTCGTTCCTCAAGCGCTTCATGCTGACCCCGGACCAGGGCGCTGACACCCTCCTGTGGCTCGCCAACGGCACACCTGGCCGCGACTGGGCCTCCGGTGCGTACTACGCCAAGCGCGCCCTGGCGAAGGCCAACAAGCAGGCCTACGACGCCGGGCTGGCCCGGGAGCTGTGGGAGCGCAGCGCGGCCATGGTGGCGGAGGCGTCCGACAAGCTTGACCCGCGGGCCTAGCCGCGTACACCTAGGGCTGCGGGGCGTGTCCCTCGGCGTCGGGGCACGAGCGGGAGTCCGGGGAGCAACCGCGGGACCAGGCAGGGTTCGACGGAATGCTGGGGCTCCGGCCTGAACCGGCGTACTCTGGCGAAAGTTCACCGGCCGGAACACGTAACCGTGCCGCCAGATCCGGAAGGGCACGACATGACTGAGATCGATGCTTTGATCGACGCCGAGCGCACCAGGCTGGTCGATGCGCTGGAGGGGTTGGACGCTGAGCAGTGGAACGAGCCCAGCTTGTGCGCCGGCTGGCGTGTCCGGGACGTCGCAGTGCACCTGCTGATGCCCTACGAGATGTCGGTGCCGCGTTTCTTCGGCAGGATGGCTGCCTCGGGGTTCAAATTCGACGCGATGGCTGACCGATGGGCGACGGGGGACACCCGGCCGACCAGGGATATCGTGGACGCTCTTCGCGCCACCAAGGACGGCCGTTTCGGCATCCCCGGTGCCCCGCCGGAGGCGCCGCTGTGCCACCTGGTGATCCATGCCGAAGACATCTACCGTCCCCTCGGCATCGATCGCACCATCAACCCGCAAAGCGCCAACGTCGTCCTGGACCAGCTGGTCGGCCCCAAGGCGCGGCGGGCGCTCAAGACCGGACTGATCGATGGACTCGCATTGTCCGCCCCCGACACCGGCTGGAGCTACGGGACCGGCGCTGAAGTGACCGGAAATGCCGCGGCGTTGATCACAACGCTGTCCGGTAGGCCGCAGGCAAGCCAGGAGCTCACCGGTGACGGAGCCGCCCGGGTGCAGCGGCAGCTCCTGTCTGACTGAGGCCGCCCACCGGCCCGTCCGCCCACCGGCGCGTCCACCCAGGACTACCCCGCGGCTTCGACCTTGTCGATCGCGGTCAGGGCGCTTTCCATGGTGCCGGCCAGTTCGCTGGCGGGGGCGGGTTTGGCGAACAGGTAGCCCTGCAGCGAATCGCAGCCCAGATCCATCAGGTACTTGGCCTGCTCCGGGGTCTCGATGCCCTCGGCCGTGACCTTCAGCCCAAGGTCCTGGGCCGCCTTGATCATGGTGCGGAAGAACGGCAGGTGCTCCTTGCCGGTCTTGATCATGGCCACGAACGAGCGGTCGATCTTGACCTTGTAGAGCGGCAGTTCCTTCAGCCGGCCCAGCGTCGAATAGCCGGTGCCGAAGTCGTCCATGGCGATCCGCACGCCGGCGTCGCGCAGCTGCCGGAGCTGACGCATCACGTCCGAATCGGCGTCGAAAAACACGCTCTCGGTCAGCTCGAGCACCAGCTGGCGCGGATCCACCCCGGTGGAGGCGACAATCGCCAGCACGTCGGTGGCGAAGTCGCGGTGCTGGAACTGCAGGCCGGAGACGTTGACGGACACGCTGTAGGTGGAGTCGCCGGCGAGCCAGGGCCGGATCTCGGCGCAGGCGCGGCGCATCACCTCGTCGCCGATCTCGCGGATCAGGCCGCTTTGCTCGGCCACGGGCAGGAACTGGTTGGGCGGCACCAGCTTGCCGTGCCGCTCCCAGCGCGCGAACGCTTCGAACTGCACCACGGCGCCGAGCCCGGGGGACACCACCGGCTGGTAGTGGACCGAGATCTGGCCCAGCTCCACGGCCTGCCGCAGCCCGGCTTCGCCCTGGTCCTTGTGCGCGGCGGTGTTCAGCATCTCCGGCCGGAACTGCAGCCAGGTGTTCTTCCCCGCAGCCTTGGCCGCCGTCATGGCCGAGTCCGCCTGCCGCAGCAGCTCCGCACCGTCGTGCGTCTGCGGCGTCCTGGCGGCCAGGCCCATGCTGACCCCGGGCCGCACTGACGATCCGCCGATCCGGGCCGGCGCGTACAGCGACTCGGAGATCCGTTTGGCCACGGCCCCGGCGTCGAGGCACTCGGTCAGCAGCACCACGAACTCGTCGCCGCCCAGCCGGGCCACGGTGTCGTGCGGCCGGACGCAGTTGCGTAGCCTGCTGGCTACCTCCACCAGCAGCTCATCCGCGGCGGAGCGGCCCAGCATGTCGTTGTAGCTCTTGAAGTCGTCCACGTTCAGCAGCAGCACGTCCACCGGGTCCGGCCGGCGCAGCGCCGCGGCGAGGCGCTCGTTGAACAGGGTCCCGTTGGGCAGCCCGGTCAGCGCATCACGCAGCACGGCCGCCTTCAGCTGGTCGTCGTGCTCGGCCGCGGTGAGCCGGGGGAGCACGCCCGTGGTCCCGGGCACCAGTTCGGCCTCCAGCGAGTTGAACGTCCGACGGCGGGGAGCCGCCGCAGCGGCGGCCGCGGTGCCGCCGTCGTACGCCGCGGGCCGCCGTGGCGCGGCCAGTGCGCGGCGGATTGAAAGCGCGACGGTGCCCACAGCGCCGGCGCCAGTGCCGTTGTTTCCGGAGCTGCCGGGCACGGGCGGCAGGGCGGCAAGGGTGATTTCCAGCGGAAACTCGGTGGCGTCGCCGTGCCGACCCGCACCGGCGAAGGGCGGCCGCGCCGCACCTGCTGGCTTCCCGGCGCTGCCAGCAAGTCCGGCCAGGACGGTGTGGAAATCCTCCCGGGACGACTCGGCCAGCAGCAGGCTGTAGTCGGCGCCCAGCAGCTGCGCCCGGGAGTAACCGAAGAGCTGCTCCGCGGCGTTGTTCACGAAGGAGATGGATCCGTCCGGGGCAAGCAGCAGGAGGGCGTCGGGGCTGTGCTCCAGCACCGTTTGTGCGAATGCTGCGTCCATAAGATGTCCTGCCCCCAAAGCGATGGAAATGTCTTCTGAATCATAAGTGGTCAGGGGCACACTCTTACGCCGGACCGACCCATAGCGCGCCGGCATGGGCGAATGTGTCGCCCGGGCCGGTCGCGGGGCGAAGACCCGGCCTAACCTACAGCACGGCCGCCGGTTCCTGCAGCGCCTCGATGGCCTCCGCGGACTGGGCCGCGGCCGCCGCCCGCTGCGACGCCGGCACCGGACGGGAGAAGAGGAATCCCTGCAGGGAATCGCACTCATGCTCCATCAGGTACCGGGCCTGCCTGGGCGTCTCGATGCCCTCCGCGGTCACCCGCAGGCCCAGGCTGTGGGCCATGTGGATCATCGAGGTCAGGATGGGGAGCCGCTCCTCGCCGGTGCGCAGCATGGACACGAACGATTTGTCGATCTTCACCGCGTCCACCGGAAGCTCCTGCAGCCGGCCGAGCGAGGAGTAGCCGGTGCCGAAATCGTCCAGCGCCACCCGGATGCCCGCCGCGCGCAGCGTGATCAGCTGCTGGATCACGTGGGTGGCGGCGTCGAAGAACACGCTCTCGGTGACCTCGAGGACCAGCTGGTGCGGATCCACCCTGCTCCACGCCGCGATGTCCAGCACCCGCTCGGCGAAGTCCTTGTGCTGCAACTGCACGCCGGAGACGTTCACGGCCAGGGTCCGCCCGGGATCCGCGGCCAGCCAGGACTGCAGTTCGGTGCAGCTCTGCCGCAGGACCTCCGCCCCGATGTCGCGGATCAGGCCGCTGCGCTCCGCGGTCTGGATGAAGGTGTCCGGGGGCATCAGCACGCCGTCGCGTTCCCAGCGGGCCAGGGCCTCGTACTGGACCACCTCGCGCCGGTTCGTGGAGACCACGGGTTGGTAGAAGACGGTGATCTGGCCCAGTTCGACGGCGCGGCGCAGCCCCGCGGCCAGCTGCGTGCGTTCCAGCAGGGTGGCGAGCATCTCCGGCTGGAAGTGCACGTAGCAGTTCTTGCCGGCCTCCTTGGCGGCGTACATGGCCACATCCGCCTGCCGCAGCAGCTCGGAGGAGGACATGCCCTCCTCCGAACGGGTCGCCACGCCCAGGCTCAGCCCGGGCCGCATCAGGGTTCCTTCGATGGTGACCGGGGCGTTCAGCGTGCTGACGATCCGCTGCGCCACCGCGTCCGAGTCGTTGCAGTCGACCAGGAGCACCACGAATTCGTCGCCGCCCAGGCGGGCCACGGTGCCGTGGGGGCCCACGCAATTCTGCAGCCGGCGGGAAATCTCCACCAGCATCTGGTCCCCGGCGTGGTGGCCCAGGATGTCGTTGACTTCCTTGAAATCGTCCAGGTCCAGCAGCAGCACCGCCACCGAGCCGGGGGATTCCAGCGCTTCGGTGGCGCGCTCGTTGAAGAGCATCCGGTTAGCCAGCCCGGTGAGCGGATCCCGGAAGGCGAGGGCCTTGAGCTGGTCCGCCTGCTGGGCTAGCTCTTCGAGCGCGCGGCGGGCCTGGTCCTGCGCCACGGTGCGGGAGGTGACGTCCCGGAAGTTCCAGATCCGGCCCACCACCTCCTCCGCGACCTTCTGGGGTCGCGAATACAGTTCCACCGTGCGGCCGTCCCGGAACTCGAGCAGGTCCTGGCTGTGCAGCTCGTGGTTCGCGTAGAGTTCGGCGACCTTGGCCTTGAAGGAGTCCGGATCCAGCAGCTGTTTGGCGATGAACCTGACCAGCGCAGAGGCGTCATCCTCGGCCAGGATCTCGCGCGGCATGCCCCACAGCCGGAGGTACTGTTCGTTGACGCCGGTGATCTGGCCGGTGTTGGAGACCACCACGATGCCGTCCGCCGTCGTCTCCAGCGTCGCGTCCAGGAGCGAGACGGCCTGCCGGCGGCCGGCGTCGGCGTCGGCGCGGTGCGAGACGTCGCGCACGGCGACTGCCATCGACGTTTCGCCCTGGACGGTGACCAGCGAGCAGGTCATTTCCAGCGGGATTTCGCGGCCGTCCCGGTGCAGCCCGACGGCGTTGAAGGGCTTGGTTCCGTAGATTCCGGTGCGGCCCAGGCGGCTCAGGACCCGCAGGAATCCACCGCGGTCGTCCTCCACCAGCAGGCGGCGGTGGCCGACGCCGATGAGCTGGTCACGGGCATAGCCGAACAGGCGTTCGGCGGCCGGATTGAGGAAGGAGATGGTCCCCTCGGTAGAGAGCAGCAACAACGCGTCTGGGCCCTGCATCAGCAGGGTCTCCGCCAGTCCTTGTTCCACGTTGATGCCAGCCCCCGGGTTATCGGTATTCGATTCCACCGGCAGTTCGGCGGTCAGTAAACTTCAAGCATCATAGGACCCTGAGACATAAATCACAGCACCCGCCGCGTTTGCACCGCGGTGTCGCTGCGCAGGCCGGAGATGGTCCGGGCCGACGCGGCAAGCGCCTCGGGCAGCGCGGCGGCCGGTTGGGGCCGGGAAAACAGGTAGCCCTGGAGGGAATCGCAGCCGCGCAGCATCAGGTACTGCGCCTGTTCCCGGGTTTCGACGCCTTCGGCGGTCACGGTCAGCCCGAGGCCGTGGGCCATGTCGATCATGGAGTTCAGGATGGGCAGTCGTTCCTGCCCGGTGCGGATCATGGCCACGAAGGACTGGTCGATCTTGAGGGTGTCCACGGGAAGTTCCTGCAGCCGGCCCAAGGAGGAGTAGCCGGTGCCGAAGTCGTCCAGGGCCACCCGGACGCCGGCGCTGCGGAGCTGCGCGAGCTGGCGCTGGACCTGGCAGTCGTCGTCGAAGAAAACGCTTTCGGTGACCTCCACGACCAGCTGGTGCGGGTCCACCCCGCAGGAGCAGGCCGTTGCGAAGAGCAGGTCCGGGAAGGTGCCCTGCTGAAGTTGAACGCCGGAGACGTTGACGGCGAGGGACCGGGTGGGGTCCGCGGCAAGCCAGGCCCTGAGTTCGGTGCAGCCGCGCAGCAGGACCTCCGTGC
>NZ_JBFRFD010000154.1:0-6985 GCF_052114645.1 Arthrobacter sp. 2YAF22_2 | reverse complement strand
CCACGGCAGGATCCTTAAGCACCTTGAGGTAGTCCGCGTTCTGTACGGCGTCCTTCATGCCGGTGGCAATCTTGTCCGCCGCGAGGCTGAAGAGCATCGAGATGAACACCGCGGTGCCCACCGCGCCGCCCATGGACCGGAAGAAGGCGGCGGAGGAGGTGCCCACCCCCATGTCCTTGGCCGGAACGGAGACCTGCATGGCGAGGGTGAGCGGCTGCATGCAGAAGCCCAGGCCCAGGCCGAAGAACACGGCGATTGCACCCGGAACCCAGAGCGGTGTGTCGACGCCGAGGGACAGGCCCATGACGACGGCGGCCACTGTCAGTACGGCCGTACCCAGGATCGGGAAGATCCGGTAGGTGCCGGAGGCCGAAATGGTCCGCCCGGCCGTGATGGAACCGGTCAGGATGCCCACCGTGAAGGTGATCATCATGAGGCCCGCCTCGGTGGGGGTGAGGCCCTTGACCAGCTGGAGATACATCGGCAGCATCGCGATCGCACCGAACATGCCGACGCCGATGATGAAGTTCAGCAGTGAGGAGAGCCCGAAGGTGATGTTCCGGAACAGCCGAAGCGGAATCAGGGCGTAGTCACCGGCACGCTTTTCGGCCAGTAGGAACGCAATGATGCCAACGACGCCGAGGCCGTAGCAGAGGAAGGCGCCGGTGGAGCTCCAGCCCCAGGTGCGACCCTGCTCGGCGACGAGGAGCAGCGGCACGATCGCCAGGGTGATGGCGGCGGCGCCCCAGTAGTCGATCTTCTGCTTCACGTGCTTGGCGGGCAGGTGCAGGTACAAGAACACGACGGCGAGGGCGGCCAGACCGATCGGGAGGTTGATGAAGAAGACCCAGCGCCAGCCGTCGAAACCCAGAATATTGGCGGAACCGGCAAAGGCTCCGCCGATCACGGGCCCCAGCACGGAGGAGACGCCGAAGACCGACATGAAGTAGCCCTGGAACTTGGCGCGGTCCTTCAACGCCACGATGTCCCCGATGATGGTCAACGCGAGGGCCAGCAGACCGCCGGCGCCCATGCCCTGGATGCCGCGGGCGACCGCGAGTTCAGTCATGGAATGGACCGAGCCCGCGTAGAGGGATCCGGCCAGGAAGATCAGGATTGCGGTCAGGTAGAGCGGGCGGCGCCCGAAAATGTCGCTGAGCTTGCCATAGAGCGGTGTACTCACCGTGGAGGTGATCAGGTACGCCGTTGTCGCCCAGGCCTGCAGCGAGAGGCCGTCCAGGTCGTTCGCGATGGTGTAGATCGACGTCGACACGATTGTCTGGTCGAGGGAGGACAGGAACATCCCGAGCATGAGACCCACCATGACGGTGATGGTCTGCCGGTGGGTCAGGACCTCTCCGGGCAGGCGGGGGGACGTGGTTTTGGACATGACTGCTCCAAGGGGAAGATTTTGGGGATCAAGCAGGAAGGTTGCTTTCAGTAACTATCCTAACGGCTGAAATGTTCCCGTCTTCCGCACTCCCGCTCAGCGTTCGAGCAGGATGCCATCCGGGTCGCACCAGATCAGTTGGCCCGGCCGGACCACGGCGCCGTCGATTTCCAGCTCCACGTCGCTCTCCCCGGCGCCGGCTTTCGCGCTTTTGCGCGGGTTGCTGCCGAGCGCCTTCACTCCCAACGGCAGTCCGGCGATCGCCACCCGGTCCCGGATGGCACCGTTGATCACGACGCCGGCCCAGCCGTTGGCGACGGCGCTCGCGGCGATCAGGTCCCCCATCAGCGCCGTGCGCAACGAGCCGCCGCCGTCCACCACCAGGACGGCGCCGTTCCCCGGAGTACCCAGGACGGACTTCACCAAGGCGTTGTCCTCCAGGCAGCGGATGGTCCGGACCGGGCCGCTGAAGTGCGTGTGGCCGCCGAGGGACTGGAATTGCAGGGAGATGGAGTCCAGCTCCCCGCCGCGCTCGTCGTAGAGGTCGGCAGTGTTGACAGAGCTAGCAGGGGCGAGCGGACTGACGGGGGTCATGGGCAATTCGGGCACGATGTCTCCTCGTTCTAGAGCTATTTTGACGGGGCGTCTTGCCAAGAACCAGGCGACACCGGTTCCTGACCTACTTCTTACTGCAAGGGGTCCACGATTTTCCACCGGGCGCGTAGCACCGGGGGCCGGTGTACTTGGGTCCGGGAACCGGCGCCGGCGGGACATAGGCAGGTGGTACGTACGCCGGCGGCACATAGGCAGGAGGAACATAGGGGGCTGGCACCGGGGGCAGGTTTCGCACCCTCTCCGCCTCGGCTGCCTGTGCGGCCGCCGCAGCTGCGGCGTCGGCGGCTTGGCGGGCGGCTTCCGCGGCGACGTCGGCAAGGGCCTTCTTTTTGGCCACGATTGCGGTCTGGCGTCCGGAGCCAGCGGCGTTCGCCGAAGTCAGCCGAGTGACCAAGGCGTTACGCTGGGACGGTTCGTAAGCGGCCCAGTGAACGAGGTTATTTGCCTCCGCCGCTGCCTTAAGTGCGACAACCGTAGCCAGCGCCGTCACCAAACCCGCGTGCCCCTTGTCAAGATCGAGGTTGTTATCGGCGAGCGGCCCCGCGACTAGCGAATCGACGAGCTTTGTGGCCTCTTGCACTTGTTGGGCGGGAAGGCAGGCGATGCTCGTCGAATGGAGTCCGGCCGCTGCCGTGCGGGCCTCTTCAAAGGCATCCACCACCGGCTGGTAGAACTTCCGGTTCGGCTCAAAGAGGACGGGGACACCGAGTCCCTTTCGCGCAACTTCTGCGTTTACAAGCCGCCCGGAAGAGTCGAGAACGCCGGCCAGCGTTCGTCCGTATTTATCCAGTGGTTCCTTGTCCAGCTCGAGCACGACTTTGGAACCGACCGGCAGGAACTCCTCCAACGCCTTCGTCGCTTCGGGTCCCATGCACTCAGCCGGCACATTTGGATCCTTGGTTTCGGGTGTATCGACATTTAGGAGTCTGACGGTTTTCTCGCCGCCGCCAGCCGAAGCGACGAAGGTATCCCCGTCAATTACCCGGACGACAACGGCTTCGTTTTTGCTCGCGTTGAGGCTTGCTGTGGCAGCATCCCTATTTGTTGTGTTTGCGTTACAGCCACTGATCGCCAAGGCCGCTGCGGTGGCTAGCCCAGCAAACTTTATGGCGACTAATTGGCGTGACTTCGATGATGACAAAATGCATTCCCCCACGGAACGAGTGATAACGCCTCCAATCGGAGGTTCGAGGGATGACATTACTGGCTGACTCAGACATATGTGTTTTTACCCGCTCTGTCCTGATCCGCCCCACGATAGTCTGGGCGCACACGGATTATCAGCTTCAGACAACAGTTCCGGGGGAACCAAATGAGTCTGTCCGATCGACCCGGAGCCGTCCCGGTCCCTGCGGCCGGCGGCCGAGACGCCGCGGGCGGCTCACCGGCAGGCTCCGCTCCGGCCCTTGCCGAGCCGGAGCGCCGGGTCCGCCCGGTCTGGACCGCGGGCGTGGTCCTGGTCAACCTGGGAATCAACGCGGCTTTCTTCGGCCCGCTCCAGGTGCTCCTCGGCCAGCAGGCGGCGGCATTCAACGAAGGCGAAAAGGAAGCCATCCTGGCCCTTGTCACCGGCGCCGGAGCGGCGGTGTCACTCGTAGCCAACCCCTTGTTCGGCGCCTTCAGCGACCGCACGGTCGCACGACGGGGACGCCGGGTGCCGTGGGTGCTCTTCGGCGCCGTTCTGGGCGCGGCCGCGCTGGTGGCGCTCGCGGGCGCTCCCAACGTCGCCGTGATGACCATCCTCTGGTGCCTCGTGCAGGCGGGCTGCAACGGGGCCTACGCCGCCATCACCGCCGCCATCCCGGACCGGGTGCCGGTGCCGCAGCGCGGCACGGTGGGCGGCCTGGCCGCGATGGGCCAGACCGCCGGCATTCTGGCCGGTGCCGTGATCGCCGCCGTCGTCTCCGGCAACTTCGCGCTCGGTTACGTCGTCTGCGCCGCGGCGCTGCTGGCCGGCGTCGTGCTGTATTTCTTCCAAAACGACGACGTCGCGCTGCCGCGGACCAGCCGGCCGCCCTTCAAACTGGCCGAATTTGCCCGGGGTTTCTGGATCTCCACGGCCCGGCACCCCGATTTCGGCTGGGCCTGGCTGACCCGGCTGCTTGTGAACATCGGCAACCACATGGTGACGCTCTACCTGCTGTTCTTCCTCACCGATGCCGTGCGCCTGCCGGAGACCCAGGGGATCGGCGCGGAGCTGGGAGTCCTGATCCTGACCGGCCTGTACGCGGTCATGGTGATCATCACGAGCGTGATCGGCGGCCGGCTCAGCGACCGGATGGGCCGGCGCAAGCCGCTCGTCATTCTCTCCTCGGCCGTCATCGCTGCCGCCGCCCTGATCCTGGCCTTCGTCCCGACCTGGCCCGGCGCCCTGATCGGAGCCTCGGTGCTGGGCATCGGCTTCGGTTCCTACCTGGCGGTGGACTTCGCCCTGATCACCGAGGTCCTGCCCACGGCGCTAAACCGGGGCAAGGATCTGGGGGTCATCAACGTCGCCAATTCACTGCCCCAGGTGATCGCACCGCTCATCGCCTACCCCTTCGTGGCGCTGTGGGGCGGATACGTTTCGCTGTACCTCGCGGCCGCGGCGATAGGCCTGCTCGGGGCAGTCTTCGTCGTGAAGATCAAGAGCGTGGACTAGCGTTTCGGGAAGGCCGTTTGACTGGCAAACAGCCCCCCGGGGTGCCGTATAGTGGACGGCATTGCCGCGGCAGCGCTGTGGATCATCCCTCCCGGCTGCCGAGAAAATCAACCCCGGAACGCTGCTGATGCCTGAATTCCCTTCGGACCTTCCACCGATGGCCCCGCCGCCCACCCTGCCCCGGCAGCGGCGGCGCTACGCCCGGATACTCGACGCCGCTGCCGCCTTTGCCCGCAAGGGCCTGGACTCCGTCGTGCTTTCCGAGGTCGCGGCCAAAGCGGACGTGCCGCTCGGCACGCTTTACCGCTATTTCCCCTCCCCGACCCAGCTGATGCTGGCCCTCTACCGCAAGCAGCTCAGCGAACTGCACCTGGGCGAGTGGCCGGCGGGCGCCGAGGTTCCCGCGCACGCGCTGGTGGGCGCGGTGATGGAAATCTTTCATATGCGCCTCATGCAGCCGGCCGTGGAGCAGTGCCTGAACCGCGTGGTTTACGCGAAAGACACGGACACCACGCGGCTGCTGCGGGACATCGACGCCACCGCGGAGAAGGCAGTGACCGCGCTGAGCGGCGACGCCGCCGTCTCGCGGGTCCTGCTGCTCACCGTCACCGGCCTGGTCCAGTCCGTCCGCTGCCGCAGGCTTTCGCTCTTCGAAGCCGAGGAAGACTTGAAGAAGGCGTGCTCGCTCCTCGCCGAGGGCCGACAGGCCTCCCGGGTGGTCTAGACCAGTTACCGGAATGTGTCCGGCCGAATCTTCGCTGCGGATCGCCGGTGTTTATCATGGCGGAACAGGAAACGGCGCCAGCGCCAGCACTTCTGGGAGCTTCAGGCAGGCGGCCCGCCACCCCGGGCCCGCCCCGGAGCTCCCTCCAGACCATCTTGGGCACGCCAGTGCCCAAGCAGCCAAGTGCCGTGTGCCCACGGTGAGCCTCAGGAGACAACGACGTGTCCATCGAAATGATCAATCCCGCCCACCCCACTTCCCCCAACGCGCCGGCAGCAGCGCTCAGCGATGAGGAAATCTTCGCGTCCCACCAGGGCGGCAAGCTCTCGATTGCCAGCACCGTTCCGCTCGCCAGCAAGCGCGACCTGTCCATTGCCTATACGCCCGGCGTCGCACAGGTCAGCCGTGCCATCGCGGCCAACCCGGAGCTGGCCAAAACCCTCACCTGGGCCCAGCGCCTGGTGGTCGTGGTCAGCGACGGCACCGCCGTGCTGGGCCTTGGCAACATCGGGGCCAGCGCCTCGCTGCCCGTCATGGAAGGCAAGTCCGCCCTCTTCAAGACGTTCGGCGATCTCGACTCCATCCCGCTGGTGCTCAACACCACCGACGTCGACGAGATCGTCGAGACGCTGGTCCGGCTGCGCCCCAGCTTCGGCGCGGTCAACCTCGAGGACGTTTCGGCGCCGCGCTGCTTCGAACTCGAGGAAAAGCTGATCGAGGCCCTCGACTGCCCGGTCATGCACGATGACCAGCACGGCACCGCCGTCGTCGTCCTGGCAGCACTCACCAATGCCGCCAAGGTGACCAACCGCGCCCTGGCAGGGCTCAAGGTGGTGGTGTCCGGTGCCGGTGCCGCCGGAATCGCCGTCGCCGAAATCCTGCTGACCGCCGGCATCGACGACGTCGTGCTGCTGGACTCCCGCGGCGTGATCAACCGGGACCGCGCGGACATCGCCGCAGATAGCGGCAGCAAGAAGGCAGACATCGCCGGCCGCAGCAACCCCCGCGGCATCAGTGGCGGACCCGGCGAGGCGCTCCTCGGCGCGGACGTCTTCATCGGCGTCTCCTCCTCAAAGCTGGACGAAGAGCACCTCAAGCTGATGAACCAGGACGCCATTGTGTTCGCGCTCTCCAATCCGGATCCCGAAGTGCTGCCTGAGGTGGCCGTAAAGTACGCCGCCGTCGTGGCCACTGGGCGCAGCGACTTCCCGAACCAGATCAACAACGTGCTGGCGTTCCCCGGCATCTTCCGCGGAGCGCTCGACGCCGGGGCCCGCCGGATCACCCCGGCGATGAAGCTGGCCGCGGCCCGCGCCATCGCCGAACTGGCCGAGGCTGACCTCTCTGCCGACTACATCGTGCCGAGCCCGCTGGACCCGCGTGTCGCCCCGGCCGTCTCGGCCGCCGTTGCCGCGGCAGTGGAGGCGCAGTAACAGGTCAGCGCCGGAGCCAACCCTAGACTGGGGGCATGAACCCCGGAACCGTCGTGACTGTCCTCTGCGGCCTGGCCATCCTGGTAGGCGTGGCGGGCATCATCATCCCGGTGCTGCCCGGCAGCGTCCTCATCGGCCTTAGCCTGCTGGCATGGGCGCTCTGGGGTGGTGCAGGAACTGCC
>NZ_JBFRFD010000153.1:0-7030 GCF_052114645.1 Arthrobacter sp. 2YAF22_2 | reverse complement strand
AGGCTGGACGCCCCCGCCACAATTATCGGGTCGGCGTCGGGGCCGGTGCCGGTGGGCTGTGCGCCCGGGCCGGCGGGTTTCGCGCCGCCGCTTGGCGGGTTCTTCGGCTCGCCCATCACCAGGGTCCAGCGCGCGTCGCTCCACGAGATTCGGTAGCGGGCCGTGGGGGCTTGTCCATGCTGCGAAGCGGTGACGTTGGCGATCTCCGGGAAGTCGTTGCTGAGGTCGAGCTGCCATGAGCCCGGGGTCCAGCCGCGGGTGGATTCCACCAACTGCTCGGCCTCGGGCCGGGCATTGCTGAACACGGGATTGACCAGACCCTCGATGCGCTCCACTGAGCCTGACACGGCCGCGGCCATGACGCTCCGAGCAAACAACCCGGGCGGTAACCCGGGCCCCGGGACCGGCGGCCGTTTAGGCGGGCGTCTAGGCGGCCAGCGCCGGCGGCAGCACCCGGCCGTTCAGGCCGCGCCTGGCCTTGAGGCCGCCGATCGCCCGGCACACCACGTAGATCAAAAAGGACAGCGTCGTGACGTACGGGCTGATCGGGAGCCTGCCGCCGAGGGCCAGCAGGATGCCGCCCACCGTGGCCGTAACGGCGAAAAGCACGCTAAGGGCCACAACCAGCCGCGGCGACGACGTCACCCGCAAGGCCGCAGCGGCCGGGGTAATCAGCAACGCCAGCACCAGCAGGGCGCCGACAATCTGGATGGACAGCGCCACGCTCACGCCCAGCAGCACCATGAAGCCCAGGGCAAGGCCTCGCACCGGAACTCCGCGGGCGGCTGCGACGGSGGGGTCCACGCTCGCAAAGGTCAGCGGCCGCCAGATGGCCACGAGAGCCAGCATGACGATCACAGAAGCGACGGCGAGCACCTGCAGCTGCACGGTGCCGACGGACACGATCTGCCCGGTGAGCAAGCCGAACTTGTTCGCCGCGCGGCCCTCGTAGAGCGAGAGGAAAAGGATGCCCAGGCCAAGGCCGAAGGGCATGATCACGCCGATGGTCGAGTTCTTGTCCCGGGCCCGGACCCCCATCAGTCCCAGCAGGAGCGCCGCCACCACCGAGCCGGCCAGTGAACCGAGGACCACGTCGGCGCCGACCAGCAGGGCAAAGGCCGCGCCGGCAAAGGAAAGCTCGGAAATACCGTGCACGGCGAAGGCCAGGTCGCGCTTCATCACAAAGGTGCCCACCAGGCCGCCCAGCAGGCCCAGCACCGCGCCGGCCCAGATGGAGTTCTGTACCAGCGCCAGCAGTTCGCCGTAGTTCTCGAAATTGAAGATTGAATGCAGGAGGTTGTCCAGGTCCATTCAGCCCACTTCCCCGGCGACGGCGTGCGCGTCCTCGTGGTGATGTGTGACGGCGTCGGGAATGCCCGCCACGATCATCCGGCCGTTGGCGTGGATCACTTCAACGGGGCTGTCGTAGAGCTTGGAGAGGACCTCTGTGGTCATGACTTCGGCGGGCGGCCCGACCCGGAAGCGGCCGCCGGCCAGGTAGAGGACCCGGTCCACGTATTCCATGATCGGGTTGATCTCGTGCGTCACGAACACCACGGCACTCTTTTGTTGGTGGCACTGTGCGTTAATCAGGGAACTGACGGCCTGCTGGTGCTGCAGGTCCAGGGACAGCAGCGGTTCATCGCAGAGCAGGACTTTTGGCTCGGTCGCGAGGGCCTGGGCCACCCGCAGCCGTTGCTGTTCCCCGCCGGAGAGCTGGCCCACCGGCACCTTGGCGTAATCCAGGGCGCCCACTTGGTCCAGGAGCCGGTCGATCTTGCGGTTCACCTTGGCGCCCCCGATCCGGATCCCCCAGCGGTGGCCGTCGACGCCGAGGCCCACGAGGTCCCGGGCGCGCAGCGGCGTGTCCGGATCAAAAGATTCCTGTTGCGGAATGTAGCCGATCCGCCGGTTGCCTCGGGCGATGGGCTCGCCGTCCAGGGAGGCGGTGCCGGAGGTCAGCTCCTGCAGGCCGAGCAGAACTTTGAGAAACGTGGTCTTGCCGCTGCCGTTGGGGCCGAGCACGGCGAAGAATTCGCCCGGGTTGATGTCCAGGTCCAGGTTCTCCCAGAGCGTCCGTTTGCCGAACTTCAGGGCGGCCCCGCGCAGGCTTACTACGGGTGTCAACTGGGTCTTCCTCAATTTCTGCGGGCCGGACGGCCGCGCGGTTCCGATTTATCTTAGGCCCGACTAGGCCCGGCTAGCGCTGGCCGAGGGCCTTGGCCAGGTTGTCCACGTTGCCGGACATCCACTGCAGGTAACTCTTGCCCTCCGGCAGCGTCTCGCTGAAGTCCACCACGGGGACGCCGGCGGCGGCTGCTGCGTTCTTGAGTGCGAGCGTCTGCGGTCCTTCCGTCTGCGGGTTGTAGGCCAGCAGACGGATCCCGCCGGATTTCACGACGTCGATGGCGGACCGCAGCACGGCGGGCGGCACGTCAGTGCCGGATTCGATGGCTGCGGTGTACTCCGGCGGCGTCCGGTTCTCCAGGCCCGCCTCTTCCAGCAGGTAAAGCGGAACCGGCTCCGTGACGGCCACGCCGCCGTGGGCCGCCGTTGCCTTCAGCGACGAGAGCCGGGCGTCCAGGCCGGCAAACTCCTCTTTCAGGGCCGCCGCATTGGTCCGGAACTCCCCGGCCGATGCCGGCTCCAGGGTGCCCAGCTTCTCCGCCAGCGCGTCGGCCAGCCGGCTCATCGCGGCCGGGCTGTACCAAACGTGTTCGTTGAAGCCCGCGGCGGCGTGGCTGTGCCCGTCCGTGCCGGACGTTGCCGGCGTCGCAGGCGCGGTGGCCAGCCCCGAGACGTCGACGGCGTTGAGCAGGTTCTTCTGGTCCAGGCCGGTGTCCTCGGCGAGCTTGTGCAGGAAGTCGTCATAGCCGCCGCCGTTTTCCAGCACCAGCGCGGCCTTGGAGACAGCCAGCTTGTCCTGGGTGGTGGCCTCGTAGGAGTGCGGATCCTGGCTGAGGCGGGTAATGATCGAGCTGACGTGCACCTTGTCGCCGCCGATGACACTGACGATGTCGCCATAGACGCTGGTGGAGGCGACAACCTCAACCACCCCGCCGTTGGCGCCCGACCGCTCGCCTCCCGCCGTCGACGTCGGACCGCAGGCCGTCAGCAGGAGGCTGCTGAGGCCGGCGAGGAGAACTGCGGCGGCGGAACGGCGCACGGAAAGACCTCGGATCTGTTATTGAGAAGCGTTAGCAATATGACGAGTCTAACCCTAAATGGGAATCATTCCTATTTAGGGACCCGAGCACCGCCGTCTTGCCTTACTCCTGCCCGAACCTGCGGTAGCCGGTGGCCTGCGTCGCGTCCCGGATTTCCCCGACCAGTTGCTCTATCACGTCCTCCAGGAAGAGCACGCCCTGGGTGTGCCCGTCAGGGCCGATCACCCGGGCCAGGTGCGAGCCGGTGCGCTGCATGACGGACATCGCCTCTTCGATCTCATCCTCCATTGCCAGGTTGGCCAGCGAGCGGATCCGGCTCTCGGCAATGGGGTGGGAATAGCCTGCCTCCGGGATCGACAGCACGTCCTTGATGTGGAGGTAGCCGGACAGCATGCCTTCCTCGTCAAGCATCGGGAAGCGGGAGAAGCCGGTCCGGCTCACGGCCTTCTCGAACTCCACCGGGGTGGTGGGGGCCTTGAGCATCACCAGCTTCTCCAGCGGAACCATGACCTGGGACGCAGTGTATTCGGAGAATTCCAGCGCACCCGTGATCAAGCCGGCGTCGTCGTCCACCAGGCCGTGCCGGGTGGATTCCTGCACAATCGACTGGACCTCCTCGAGCGTGAAGGACGAGGTGACCTCGTCCTTCGGCTCGATCCGCATCAGTCGCAGGATATGGTTCGCGGACCAGTTCAACGCCACGATCGCCGGCTTGACGGCACGGGCGATGTAGATCAGCGGCGGGGCGAGCAGCAGCGCGGCCTTGTCCGCGACCGACACCGAAATGTTCTTCGGCACCATCTCGCCGAAGGTCACGTGCAGGAAGGTGACGGCCAGCAGCGCGATGGCGAACGCCACGACGTCGGCGATTTCCAGCGGCACGCCGAGCGCCCCCAGCGGGACCGCCAGCAGGTGGTGGATGGCCGGCTCGGCCACCTGCAGGATCAACAGGGAGCAGACCGTGATGCCGAGCTGGGCGCAGGCCAGCATGAGGGAGACGTTTTCCATCGCCCGCAGCGTGGTCTGGGCCCGTTTGGACCCGGACTCGGCAAGCGGCTCGATCTGGCTGCGGCGTGCGGACATGACGGCGAATTCGGCCGCCACGAAGAACGCGTTGCCCACCAGCAGCACGGCGAGCCAGAAGATTCCTAGCCAGTCGTTCATGCGGCACCGGACTTTCCGGCGTCGATGCGCCCGCCGTTGCCGCCCGGCTGCTGGTGCTGTTCGTGCTCCGGCGGGGCAGGCGTAAAGCAGATGCGGTCGATCCGGCGGCCGTCCATGCGGGTCACACTAAGCCTTCCGCCCGCGACGTCGACGGTGTCGCCCACGGCCGCGATGCGACCGAGCTGGCTCATGACGTAGCCGCCGACCGTCTCATACGTCGCTTCGTCAGGCACGGACAGGCCCGGGATTTGTTCGGAGAGTTCGTCCGGCCGCAGGAGGCCCGGAAAGTACCAGTCCCCCGAGGCGCTCTGCAGCAGCCCGGGGCGGACCTTGTCGTGTTCGTCGGCCACTTCCCCGACGATTTCCTCGACCAGGTCCTCGAGGGTGGCGATGCCGGCGGTGCCGCCGTACTCGTCCAGCACGACGGCGAGCTGCAGGTTTCCTTCCCGCAGCTCGGCGAGCAGGCCGTCCAGATGAATGGTTTCGGGTACGCGGAGGACCTCGGTCATGATCGCGCCGGCCTCCAGCTTGGGCCGCCGGTCGGCCGGCACCGCGATGGCCTTCTTGATGTGCACTACGCCGCGGATGTCGTCCGAAGACTCACCGATCACGGGGAAGCGAGAGTAGCCGGTGCGTTTGGCGGCCTCCACGATGTCCGAAACCGGTTGGTGGCTGTCGATGGTCTCCACCCGGATCCGCGGCGTCATCACGTCCGCCGCCGTCCGGCCGGAGAATTTCAGGGTGCGGGAGATGAAGTTGGCGGTCCGTTCGTCCAGCGTCCCCATCGCTGCCGAGCGGCGCACCAGCGAGGCCAGCTCGGCCGGGGTGCGGGCACCGGAAATCTCCTCTTTGGCCTCGAGGCCAAAGACGTTCAGGACCTTGTTGGAGAAGCCGTTGAGCACGATGATGGCCGGCTTGAAGATCGCGGTGAAGACCAGCTGGGGCCCGGCAAGGGCCTTGCCGATCGGAAAAGACAGCGCGATGGCCATGTTCTTCGGGACCAGTTCACCGATCAGCATGGACAGCAGCGTGGCCAGCGCCATCGCCAGTACCAGCGAGACCGACGCCGCGGCGGCTTCGGGCAGGCCGACGACGGTCAGCGGGCCCCGGAGGAGGCTGCCCACTGACGGTTCAATCACGTAGCCGGTGAGCAGCGTGGTCAGGGTGATACCGAGCTGGCAGCTGGAGAGCTGGGTGGAGAGGGATTTGAGGCACTTGAGCAACGGRCCGGCGGCGGTATCGCCGTTGTCCACGGCGCGCTGCACCGTGGCCTGGTCGAGCGCAACCAGGGAGAATTCGACGGCAACGAAGAAGCCTGTACCGAAGATGAGGAGCATTCCAGCTCCGAGCAGTAGCCACTCCATTTAGCGGCCTGCTTCGGAACGCGGAGGTTCCTGCCGCTGAGAGCGTTCCGGCGGAGGGTGGTCTGCCGCGGCGGACCCTGTTTTCGGGAAGGCTCCGTGTTCGTGGAAAGAACGCTGCCGTGCAGCCGGGGAGTAATGGGCGCGTGAACGGGGTTTGCCGGCGCTGCGGGTGGACTGGGCGGGAACGGTTTGCGTTCCTCGCTGACAGCCCCCAGGCCGGCACCTAGATTTACTGTCCATAAGAATGTCAGTCTACAGGAGGGCCGGTCACCAGCTTTGCGGGACCGGGCGGCCCTCCTCGTACCCGGCCGCCGACTGGATGCCGGCGACGGCCCGCTCCCGGAACACCGCCAGATCGGCTGCGCCGGCGTAGCTCATGGAACTGCGCAGCCCGGCGGTGATCATGTCCAGCAGGTCCTCCACGCCCGGGCGGGCGGGGTCCAGATACATCCGCGAGGTGGAAATCCCTTCCTCGTAAAGCGCCTTCCGGTCCTTTTCGAAAGCGCCCTCGCGCTGGTTGCGGTTCTGCACGGCCCGGGCGGAAGCCATCCCGAAGCTCTCCTTGAACTGGCGGCCGGTGGCGTCGACCTGCAGGTCACCCGGGCTCTCGTGCGTGCCGGCGAACCAGGAGCCGATCATGACCTGGCTCGCGCCGGCGGCGAGCGCCAGAGCGACGTCGCGGGGATAGCGGACCCCGCCGTCGGCCCAGACCCGGCCGCCGGAAGCGCGCGCGGCGGCAGCGCATTCCAGCACGGCGGAGAACTGGGGCCGTCCCACCGCAGTCATCATCCGGGTGGTGCACATGGCGCCGGGCCCGACGCCGACCTTGACGATGTCCGCCCCGGCGTGGATCAGCTCGCGGGTCGCGTCGGCGGTAACCACGTTGCCGGCCACGACCGGCACTCCCGGGTCCAGGCTCCGGACGGCGGCCAGGGCATCGAACATTTTTTGCTGGTGGCCGTGGGCCGTGTCCAGGACCAGCACGTTGACGCCGGCCGCGAGCAGCTCGGCCGCCCGGCCGGCCACGTCGCCATTGATGCCGACGGCGGCTGCCACCTTCAGTTTCCCGCCGGCATCGAGGGCGGGCCGGTACAGGGTGGAGCGCAGGGCGCCCTTGCGGGTCAGGAGGCCAGCCAGCACGCCGTCCCGCTGGACGGGGGCGAAGTCGGTGCCGGCCGCGTCCATGGCATCAAAGGCCCGGCGCAACGGCGCGACCGCGCCGGCCGCAGCGCCGGCCTCCAGACCGGTGTCCGGGGCGGCGTCGAACTCCGCGGCGTCCAGGATGAGCGGCTGCTGGCGCATCACGGAGGCAAGCGAGGCGAAGCGGTCCTGACC
>NZ_JBFRFD010000152.1:0-7153 GCF_052114645.1 Arthrobacter sp. 2YAF22_2 | reverse complement strand
GGCCGCTGCCGCCCTGATGGGCATGGGTGACGTCAGCGCCGCCACCGTGCCGAAGCTGGTCCTGCTCTCCCCTCCGCGGGCCGGGGGTGCGGTGAGCACCCGCAGCTTCCTGCCCGTGCGCGTGCACACGTCAATCGGTGTGCTCGGCGCCCTCACGGTGGCCGCGGGGGTGCTCGCCGACGGGTCGGTCGGCCATGACGTCGCGGTGCTGCCGCCGCCGGGCTCACCCTTCCGCATCGAACACCCAACCGGCCACTTCGACGTCGAGGTCGGCCTCGAGCCGGCCGCTGGCGGTTTTACCGTCACCGGCTCCGCGGCACTCCGAACAGCCCGGAAGATTTTCGAGGGGCGCGTCTTCCCGCGCCCCCGCCTCTGACACCCACCCGCAAGATAGGACTGATCCATGACCGAGCACACTTCGTTCGACGTTGCGCACCTGGGGAACGTGGAGCTGCTGACACCCGCGTTCGATAAGAGTCTGTGGTTCTTCCGCGACCTGCTCGCCATGCGCGTTGTCGCGGAAACCGGTGAAGCCGGCACCAGATCCGTGTATCTCCGGACATGGGATGAGTACCAGCTCTACACCCTGAAGCTCACCGAGTCCGACGACGCCGGCGTGGGCCGGACCTCGTTCCGCGCCACGAGCCAGGCGGCGCTTGAACGCCGGGTGGCGGCGATCGAGGCCACCGGCCTCGGGGCCGGCTGGTTGGAGGGCGAGGTGGGCACCGGCCCCGCCTATGCGTTCCGCGACCCGGATGGCCATGACCTGGCGATTTACTACGAAACCGAGCGGTACGTCGCCACCGACGACAAGCCGGCGCTGAAGAACCAGGCCTCGGCGTTTCCGGGCCGCGGAGTCAACGCCAGGCGGCTGGACCACATCAACTTCCTGGCCAAGGACGTCGTGGCCAACGGCGAATTCGTCGCCAGGGCGCTGGCGGGACGCGAGAGCGAGCGCATCAAACTCGACGACGGCGGCTACGCCGCCTGGTGGTTCCACTTCAACAACAAGTCCTACGACATTGTCTACTCCGATGACTGGCTCAAGCACGGCAACCGGCTGCACCACGTCGCCTTCGCCCCCGACACCCGGGAGGACATCCTCAAGGCGGCGGACATCTTCCTCGAGAACGGCATCCACATCGAGTCGGGCCCGCACAAACACGCGATCAACCAGACCTTCTTCCTTTACGTCTGGGAGCCCGGCGGCAACCGGATCGAACTGGCCAACGCCGGAGCCCGGCTGCTGTTGGACCCCGACTCTCCGGTGGTGGAATGGACCCAGGAGGAGCRTAAGAAAGGCCAGGCCTGGGGTATGAAAACGATCGAAACATTCCACACCCACGGAACCCCCAACGTTTCCGCCGATGCAACGCAACTATCCGCCAGTTCAGCACAAGCCAAGCCAGCACAGACCAGTCCAGCACAGAGAGGTGCGCAGTCATGACCAGCCCAGCAGACACGGACGCGCCGGTAACTACCGGCCTGTTCATCGGGGGACGCGAGCGCCAGGCCGGCTCGACCCTGGAGATCGTCGACCCGGGAAAGCCCGGGGCCATCGTCGGGCACGCCGCCGCGGCCGGTGCCGCCGACGTCGACGATGCCATTGCGGCGGCGAAGGCGGCCTACCCCGGGTGGTCTGCGCTCAGCGCCCAGGAGCGCGCGGAACTCATGCGCGCCGCACTCGAGGGCATCGCCGCCTTCCGCGACGAGGACGCCGCCATCCTGTCCCGGGAAAACGGGAAGATCCGTCAGGAGGCCTGGGTCGACTCCCTGGTGTTCGAGATCCGGTGGAACCTCGCCCTGGCCCTGGCCGGCGACGTGGACGCCACCACGGTGCTTCCGCCTGCCCCGGGAATCCCGGTCACCACCACGGTCGCGTTCCAGCCGCTCGGCGTGGTGACGGTCATCGTGCCGTTCAACTGGCCCATCGCCATCCTCGCCGCGTCGTTGCCGCACGCCCTGTTGGCCGGCAATACCGCCATCGTGAAGCCCCCGCCCACCGCGCCGCTTGCGACAGCCCGGGTGGTCCAGCGGATCGCCGAAAAGCTGCCGCCCGGCGTCCTCAACGTCGTCACCGGCAAGGACGCCGACATGGCAGCCCTCATCACCAGCACCGACGTCGCCAAGGTCTGCTTCACCGGCAGCGTCGGCGGCGGCAAACGCATCATGGAGATGGCCAGCAAATCACTGACCCGGGTGACGCTCGAACTTGGCGGCAATGACCCCGCCGTCGTTCTCGAGGACGCCATCCTCGATGACACCCACCTTGACCGCATGTACGCCGCCATCTTCGACACCACCGGCCAGATCTGCATGAACGCGAAGCGGATCTACGTACACCGTTCGCGCCTGGACGAGCTGGCCGTGGGGCTGTCGAGCCGGCTGGAAGCGGCCGTGATCGGTTACGGGCTGGACGAAGGAACCACGATGGGCCCGCTGCACTCCCCGGCACAGAAGGCCTTCGTCGCCGGCCTCATCGAGGAAGCGAAGGCTGCCGGCGCCGACGTCAGGGAGTTTGGGACGCTGCCCGCGGACCCGGATCTGCAGGGCGGAAACTTCCTGCGTCCGGCGCTGGTCGTCGACCCGGACCCTGCGCTGCGCGTGGTGACCCAGGAGCAATTCGGGCCGGTCATCCCCCTGCTGCCGTTCGATACCGAGGATGAGGCGGTCGAAGCGGCGAACGCGGGCTGGGCGGGCCTCTGCGCCTCGGTATGGACCGCCGAGGCCGCGACGGCGGACCGGGTGGGCAGAAAACTGGTGTGCGGTTACGTGTGGGTCAACGACCATGGCGCCACGCGGCTTGACCTGCGCGCTCCGTTCGGCGGCATGAAGCAATCCGGCATGGGCCGGGAGCAGGGAATCGACGGCGTCCGGGCATTCCAGGACACCCGCGCGATCGCCCACCTCGAACCCGCGGCCCCGGCGGGGGACTGAGCGGCTGCCCCGGACCCGGTGGGTGCTGGCCGCGGCCGGGTGCCTGCCGGCCGCCGGCAGCACTGCGGTTAATGCCTGGTGTCAGCAGATACCTATGGACAGTCCCTATCGACATAGGTAAAGTCGGAGGCGGGTGCACCGTCGCACCCGCCGAAAGGACTCCCCGATGGCGACTCGAAGCACGCCCGCGATCAACCGGGCAGCATCACTGGAACTCATCCACGACTTTTCCCTCGAAATGACCGGCAAGGACATCCCCGCGCTGACCGAGGCACAGGGCCACATCCCGCCGGGCACGCGGATCAACGTCACCTTCCTCGGCAACGAGGACCTGGAAATGCGGGTGGCCGCCGCCAGGGCGGTCCGCGACCTCGGCTTCGTGCCTATCCCGCACATCTCCGCCCGCCGCCTGAAGTCCCAGGCGCAGCTTGAGGAGTTCCTCGGACGCCTGCAGGACGTCGGCGCCTCCGAGCACGTCTTCGCCGTCGGCGGCGACCCCGCAGCGCCGGAAGGCCCGTACGAAGACTCGCTCGCGGTGATCCGCAGCGGCATCCTGCAGCAGTACGGCGTGCGCGAGGTCGGCATCGGGGGCTACCCCGAGGGCCACCCGGACATCCCGAAACAGGTGCTCTCGCGTGCCCTGACGGACAAAACCGCGGCCCTCGCCGAGCAGGGCCTGGGCGCCGTCATCCTCACCCAGTTCGCGTTCGACACCGATCCGGTCGCCGACTGGATCGACGCCATCCGGTCCGGCGGCATTAACGCCCCGGTCCGCGTCGGGACACCGGGTCCGGCCGGCATCAAACGCCTGCTCGGCTTCGCACGCCGCTTCGGCGTCGGCGCCAACGCCATGATCGTGAAGAAGTACGGTTTTTCGCTCACAAACCTCATGGGTGACGCGGGCCCGGACCGGTTCGTCACCGATCTCGCCGCCGTTCTAGCAGAACATACCCCCGGGCAGCAGCCGCACATCGGCGGCCGGGTAGGGCTGCACTTCTATACCTTCGGCGGGCTGCTGGCGACGGCGGACTGGGTCCGTCAGTTTATCGCCGAGCAGGGCTGAGGCTCAACTGTGGCACTGCACACCGAGTCCCTCAGGGACCAGTCCTGCCTGATAGTCCACGGCCCGGACCTGCCCGGAATCGTCGCCGCGGTGGCGGCCCTGGTCACCCGCCACCACGGCAACATTGTCACCCTCGACCAGTACTCCAGTGATCCGGCGTCGGGCGATTTCTTCCAGCGGGTGGTGTTCACCCGCCCGGATCTGGCCGCAGCAATGCCGGCGATTGAAACCGACCTGGACAGAACCCTGACGCCCCTGGGGCTGCGCTGGACGCTCACGGACCGGTCCGTCCCCAAACGCATGGCCATCCTGGTGTCGACGTCCGACCACTGCCTGCTCGAACTGCTCTGGCGGCACCGGCGCGGTGAGCTGCCCGTGACCATCCCCATGGTGATTTCCAACCACACCAACACCGCCGAGGACGTCCGCTCTTTCGGGGTGCCCTTCTTCCACGTGCCGTCGGTCGGCCCCGACAAGTCCGCGGCTGAAGCCGAAATCCTGAAACTGCTGGACGGAAACGTGGATTTTGTCGTGCTGGCACGCTACATGCAGATCCTGTCGCCGGACTTCCTGGACCGGACCGGGGTGCCGCTGATCAATATCCACCACTCATTCCTGCCGGCATTTGTCGGGGCAGCCCCTTACCGCAAGGCCAAGGAACGGGGCGTGAAGCTGATCGGCGCAACGTCGCACTACGTGACCAAGGACCTTGACGAGGGTCCGATCATCGAGCAGGACGTCGCCCGCGTGACGCACGCCCATTCGGCCACCGACCTCCAGGCCCGCGGCGCCTACGTGGAACGGGCCGTGCTCTCGCGTGCCGTGCAGTGGCACGCCGAGGACCGCGTCGTCCGGCACGGCAACCAGACCATCGTCTTCTGACCCGAACCGCTACCCGCCCGACTCAACAACCATCCGACCCAAGCAATCCGATACAGAACAAGAGGTTCACCGTGGCACCTAAGAATCTGCAGGAAGTCCTCGACGCGTCCCGCGGCGCCGTCGACCTGCTCCGCAACTCGCAAATCGGCTCTTACATCTACCCGGTGGTCCCGGCCGACTTCCAGAACTGGATCAAGGAACAGACCGCCTGGCGCCAGACCGCCGTGCTGTACGACCAGTCCCACCACATGGACAACCTCTTCCTCAAGGGCTCGGACGCGATCAAACTGATTTCGGCCACGGCGATCAACTCCACCGCCGTCTTCCCGGTCAACAAGGCGAAGCAGTATGTGCCCACCACCGCGTCAGGACACGTCATCGGTGACGGCATCCTTTTCCGCGAGGGAGAGGACGAGTACGTCTATGTCGGGCGCGCGCCCGCGGCGAACTGGCTGCTCTACCACGGCCAGACCGGCGGCTACAGCAACCTGGACATCAGCGTGGACCGACGTTCGCCGTCACGTCCGTACGGCCACCCGGTGACCCGCCAGTACTACCGCTTCCAGATCCAGGGTCCGAACGCCTGGCAGGTGATCGAGAAGCTCAACGGTGGCCCGCTGGAGCAGCTCAAGTTCTTCAACATGTCCACGATGACGATCGACGGCACGACCGTGCGCACCCTCCGCCACGGAATGGCCGGCGCGCCCGGCCTTGAGGTCTGGGGACCCTATGCCGACCACGACCGCATCCGCGACGCCATCGTCGCGGCCGGCGCCGAGTTCGGGCTGGTCCCGGTCGGGTCCCGCGCCTATCCGTCCAACACCCTTGAATCGGGCTGGATTCCGTCCCCGCTGCCTGCCATCTACACCGGCGAAGCGGAGCGCGGCTACCGCGAATGGCTCCCCGCCGACGGGTACGAGGCGACCGGAACCCTGGCCGGGTCCTTCGTGTCCGAGAACATCGAGGACTACTACCTGACTCCGTTTGAGCTCGGCTACGGCTCGTTCGTAAAGTTCGACCATGACTTCATCGGCCGCGACGCCCTGGAGCGGATGGACAAGGCGTCGCAGCGCAAGAAGGTCACCCTGGCCTGGGACGCCGGGGACGTCACCGCGATCTACGCGTCACTGTTCGACGTGGAGGGCCCGAGCTACAAGTTCTTCGACCTGCCCCTGGCAAACTACGGTTCCGCCAACTACGACTCGGTGGTCGACGCCGACGGAACGGTCGTCGGTTACTCGATGTTCACGGGCTACAGCGCGAACGAGCGGCGGGCACTGTCGCTGGCAACGATCGACGCCAATGTTCCCGAAGGCACCGAACTGAAGGTGGTGTGGGGGGAGCCGAACGGCGGAACCGCCAAGGCCGCCGTCGAGCCGCACGTGCAGACCGAGGTCCGCGCGGTGGTCAGCCCGGTGCCCTACTCGACAGTCGCCCGCGCCACATACCAGGGCGGGTGGCGCACGAACTACCAGCCAGCCTAGGCTGGGAACTCCGGGTCAAGGGGGCGGCGACGCCCCCTTGACCCTCCCTCCGGCTGCTGAAGGAGCACCGCATGAGCCTCCGATACGCGCTGCTCGCGTTGCTGCGCGTCGGCCCGCTCTCCGGCTACGAACTGCAGAAGCAGTTCTCTGCGTCGGTGGGGCACGTGTGGCATGCCCCCGATTCCCAGATCTACCCCGAGCTGCGCAAAATGGAAGCCGAGAATCTCATTGAGGGCGAAGAGCAGCCAAGGGGCCAGCGCGCCACCCGGCGCGTTTATCACGTCACGGCCGCCGGCGACGCGGCGTTCCTGGCCTGGATGCAGACGCCGCTGGAGTACGCCCGCGTCCGCGATCCCGCCCATCTGCGTGCTGCGTACCTTGAAGCCGCGTCGCCGGCAGCCGCCCGCGATTTCTTCCGGCGGCACAGCGCCCAGTGGGAGGCCGAGCTGGCGCAGTGGGAGGGCGAGCTGCTGCGGATCGCCGGGGTGGAGAACCCGATGCTGGTGCGGCGCCTCGCGGTCACCGACCCGGGCGACCGTGAGCGCACCATAGCGTTCAAGCGGTTCACCTATGAGGGCCTCGTGGACCGGGCCCGGGTCGAGATCGCCTGGGCCCGGCGCGGACTCCAGCTGATCGACCAGCTGGAGGCTTCCGGCGGCGTGTGGGCCCGCCCGAGTCCTGCCGGCGTCTAGCATCCTGCGTCAGCCCTGGGCTCCGCCGTCCCGGATCCGGGGCGGCGGCGCCAGGGCCTGCCTGCTACCCGAAGTTCTGCGCCGTCGCGTATCCC
>NZ_JBFRFD010000151.1:0-7167 GCF_052114645.1 Arthrobacter sp. 2YAF22_2 | reverse complement strand
GGGCCGGCCCTTTTGTGGCTGCGGCTTGGCCGCCGCTGCCACCGAAAGTCTGCGGCGGGGCTAGGCTGAGCGGCGTTCGCCGCGGCGTTCGCGCAGGATGGTGAGCCGGTCTTCGAGGATTTGCTCCAGTTCCGGCAGCGAGCGGCGTTCCAGCAGCATGTCCCAGTGGGTGCGGACCGCCTTCTCGTTGCTGTTGACGGGGCGTTCGCCGTCGACCAGYAGGGCTTCCTTGCCGGTCTTCGAAACCCATACCGGGGGGATCTCCGCTTCCGAGGAGAAGGTCACGAAGACCTGCTCGCCGTCCGCGCAACGGTACTCAACCCGCTGGCGCGGAGCCGGTTCGACACCGGATTCGGTCTCCATGCTCTGTGCGCCAAGGCGCATACCCCGCAGGCTGCGATCGCTCATCTTTTCTCCCTCATGATCGGTTCGCAGGGCCGGGCCCTGCGCAAGCCGGGGGCCGCAAGGACCTCACCGGACTACTTTGTGCGTTGCGTTCCCACTGCAGAAAGCTGCAGAATTCATCAGTAGGTATAACGCGCCGCGAAGCGTAATTGTTCCGGCTGGCTGAACCGACCGGACAAATACACAAGTATACGCGGATGCGGCAGTGCGGGTAAAGCCAAGGTGCGGCTACCCGGAGTGCCGGGTCGTGCTGGGCGCACTCATGGCCATCCAAAGCGACTGTACGTACGATAATGAGAGACCCGGAACATGCGCCGCGGGATCCGCCGCTGGATCGGGCGCTGTCTGTCCGAGGAGCGGCACCATGCATATCGCCTTTATCTGCCTGCCTGCCGCGGGCCACGTAAATCCGACCCTGCCGGTCGTGGCGGAGCTCGTCCGCCGCGGCCACCGTGTCACGTATGCAACCTCGGCAACCTACGAACAGGCCGTGCATGCTGCCGGAGCCGCCTTCCTGGAGAGCGGGGAGGATCTGGCCGCGCAGTTTCCCCGGTTCCGTGGTTCGCCTGGCGGCGCCCGCCCGGGGTCGTCGCCGCCAGGAATGCCGGGGGCCCTGGCACCCGGGATGATGTCAGGATTGCTGGACCGTCTCCTCGAGCGGGCACGGGAGGAATTCCCTGCACTGTTGGCCCGCCTGAGCGCCGACCTACCGGACGCTGTCTGTTACGACGCCATGACGCTGGCCGGGAAGATGGCCGCGATCAAGCTCGGGCTCCCGGACATCGCGTTGCTCCCGAGCTATGCGAGCAACGAACACTTCTCGATGCGGGAGCTGATGCCGGCCGGAGCACCGGCCGAAATGCTGGCAGCATGGAGACAGGCCCGCCAGCGGATCGAGGACTTCGCGGCCGGGCAGGGCTTGGACCATTTCTCCCTCATGGAGGGGCCGCCGGCGTCGTTGAACATTTGTTTCATCCCCAGGGAATTTCAACCCGCCGGAGACACCTTTGACGCCAGCTTCCACTTTGTCGGGCCCAGCCTTGGTCCCAGAGTCACCGCGGGGGCATGGCAACCCGGCAGCAAGGACCAGCCCCTGGTGTTCATCTCGCTCGGGACCACGCCGCTGAACGACCGTCCGGACTTCTTCCGGATGTGCCTTCAGGCCTTCGCCGCCAGCCCTTGGCAGGTAGCCATGGCGATCGGCGACCGAGTCGAGGTATCGGAACTGGGGCCAATCCCAGGAAACGTCGACATCCGTCCTGCCTTTCCGCAGCTGGAGGTCCTGCGGCACGCCGACGTCTTCCTCTCCCACACGGGGATGAATTCCACGATGGAGGCGCTGTACTTCGGGGTGCCCCTGCTGGCCTATCCGCTGCAACCGGAACAGGAAGCGAATGCCCGGCGCGTCGAGGACTTGCATCTGGGCCGCCGCCTGCCTGCGGAAGGGCTCTCAGCCGCACTGATCCTGACCGCCGCCGCCGGCCTCAACCGGGATCCGGAAGTCCGGCGCAACCTGCAGGCCATGAGCCAACACGTCCGTTCAGCCGGCGGATCGACTGCCGCCGCGGACGCCATCGAAGACTACCTGTCGACGCCAGCACCCCCGGCGTAGCGGCTTCAGGGCCGCTGCTCCCGAACGTGCCGCGCCTGGAAGCTGCGCTCCCGAAAGCTGCGCTCCTGAAACGGACAGGGGAGGCACCCGCCGCGGCGGATGCCTCCCCATCTTGTCCGTCGTGCCGTCTGGCTTAGCCCTCCGGCGCGCTTTCTGACGCCCCGCCCGGGTTGACCCCGCCCAGGACGCTGCCGATGCCCTTGAGTGCCTCGCCCACCTCGCTGGGGATAATCCACAGCTTGTTGGAACTGCCTTCGGCAAGTTTCGGCAGCGTCTGCAGGTACTGGTAGGCCAGCAACTTCTGGTCCGGGTTGCCCTTGTGGATGGCGTCGAAGACCTTCTGGATGGCCTGCGCCTCACCGTCGGCCCGCAGAATCGCCGCCTGCGCGTCACCTTCGGCCTTCAGGATCGAAGACTGGCGCTGGCCTTCGGCGGTGAGGATGGCCGACTGCTTGGTGCCTTCGGCGGTGAGGATGGCTGCGCGGCGGTCACGTTCGGCCCGCATCTGCTTCTCCATCGAGTCCTGGATGGAGTGGGGCGGGTCAATCGCCTTCAGCTCCACCCGGGAGACCCGGATGCCCCAGCGACCGGTCGCCTCGTCCAAGACTCCGCGCAGCTGGCCGTTGATCTGGTCACGGGACGTCAGAGCTTCTTCGAGGTTCAGCCCGCCGACCACGTTGCGCAGCGTGGTGGTGGTGAGCTGTTCGACTGCCTGGATGTAGTTGGCAATCTCGTACGTGGCGGCCCGCGCGTCGGTCACCTGGAAGTAGACCACGGTGTCGATGGAGACCACGAGGTTGTCCTCGGTGATCACCGGCTGCGGGGGGAAGGAGACCACTTGTTCGCGCAGGTCGAGCAACGGCAGCAGCCGGTCGACGAAGGGAATCAGGATGGTGAGGCCGGGGTTCAACGTCCGCTGGTACTTGCCCAGGCGTTCCACGACGCCGGCGCGGGCCTGCGGAACGATCCGCACCGAGCGCACCAGCACGATTATTACGAACGCAACGAGTACCAGCAGCACTATTGCGACTGCGATATCCATACATCACCTTTTTCCCCAGATATGTGGTTTTGCTTCTTCGACGGCAGTTCGTCTGCCGCTGCCCCTGCGGCCGGTGGCGGCGGCAGGAAGGATGTCTGCCCCTCGGGGCAGCTTTTTCTGTGGCTACTGCGCTGTCGTTTCCCGTTCCGCTGCCGAATCCGGCTGCGGGACGACGACGGCGGTGGCACCGTCGATGGCTCGGACGACGGCGCGCTGGCCGGCGGCCAGGACGCCGCTGTCCGAACGGGCGGTCCAGACGTCGCCGCCGATCTTGACCAAGCCTCCGTTGGCGCTGACGGGCTCCATGACGAGCGCGGATTCACCGATCAGGCGTTCGACGTTGCTGCGCTGGTCGGCCGGGCTACTGCGCAGGTGCTTGAGCGCGACGGGCCGCACGAAGCCGATCATGAGCAGCGAGATCACGCTGAAGACGACGATCTGGAGCCAGAGGTCGGCTCCCGCGAATGCGGAGAGCAGGCCGGCGAGGGCGCCGCCGCCGAGCATGATGAAGAACAGGTCGAGGGTCAGCATCTCCACCACGGCGAACACCAGGAAGACCGTGAGCCACAGGGCCCACCAGTTGTCGGCCAGCCATTCAAACATCTCGTCCCCCTTGACGCTCAGCCCGGGGTCGCAGGCGCAGACCCCGTCACGTGCTTCCATCCTAGGCCGGACAGCAGGGGAGCGGGCGGGCTGCCATTGTCAGYCAGCGAACGTGGCCAACTCGTTACCTGGGGGCTGAATCCCCGGCCTCCTCCTGCGCGGGCAGCGGCTCGAAGAGGCTGATCCGGAACCGGGCCGAGACGGCGGTGCGTGCGGGCAGAGCCGCCACCCTCGCGGTCAGGGCATCCCGGTCCAGGTGGTGCCCGGCCGGCCCCATGACAGCCAAGTTGGCGACATCCGCGGGCGTCAGGCTCAGCGTCAGGTCCAACTCCCGTCCGGGGTGGGCGCTGAAGCGCCCGGCCAGCGTGGCCGCGAGGCGTTCCTCCTTGGCCGGTTCGATGCCCAGCATGCCGGTCTGCCCGGCGATCTCGGCCAGGTGTCCCGGCCGCGGCGTGACCACGATCAGCCGGCCGCCCGGGCGCAGGACGCGAGCGAACTCGGTCGCGTTGCGCGGTGCGAAGACGACCGTGACGACGTCGACGGCGTTGTCCGCCAGCGGAAGCGGCTGCCACACGTCGCCGACGAGGTTGAGCGCCTCCGGGTTCAGCCGCGCCGCCCGGCGCAGCGCGAATTTCGAGATGTCGAGGCCGACGGCCGGCACCGGAATCCGGTCCAGCACGGCACGAAGGTAGTGGCCGGTGCCGGTGCCCGCATCCAGCACCGCGGTTCCGGCGCCGGCCAGGAAGGGCGCAGCGAGGTCGGCGACGGCGCCGGCCAATCCCCGGTAATGACCGGCCGACAGGAAATCGAAACGGGCCGCCACCATGTCGGCGGAGTCGGCTTCGAACACCGTGCCTTTACCGGTCAGGAAGTTGAAGTAGCCCTGCTTGGCGCCGTCGAAACTGTGGCCGGCGCGGCAGACAAGGGACCTGCCGCCACTGCCCGGCTCGAAGGGACTCCGGCACACGGGGCACACGAGGAGGGCAAGGGAGGCTGCGGGCATAGACTCCATCGTAGGGCCGCCGGCCGCGGCCATCGCCGGGCTGCCGGCCGCCGCTGCGCGCAGCGGCGCGCCGGTGTGAGGTATTTCACCTCCCGGACGGCAGCGGCTAGGCTCGCACTCGTGAAACCCGAACATCTTCCCCTGCTTAAGTCCGTTTCGGCTCCCGCCGTGCACCCGGACGGCTCCCGGGCCGTCGTGTCCGTGGTGCGCCCCGATTTCGACGCCGACGCTTACGTGGGCCAGTTGTGGGAGGTACCGGTGGATCCGGCGCTCCCTCCGCGGCGGCTCACCCGCGGCTTCCGTGACACGGCACCGGATTTCTCCCCGGACGGGCGGGTGCTGGCGTTCCTCCGTGCCGTGCCGGGCGGCAAGCCGCAGCTGCACATCGTCGAGGCCGCCGGCGGCGAGCCCGTTCCCGTGACCGACGCACCGCTGGGCGTGAGTGCCTTCGCCTGGTCCCCGGATTCCCGCAGCATCGTTTTTAGCGCCAGAAAACCGGAGGACGGCCGGTACGGCACGGTCGACGGGGTGGCCGCAGGCGGAGAAGACGCCCGGCTGATCACGGACTACCAGTACCGGATGAATGGCGTCGGCTACACAGCGGACAAACCCCTCCAGCTCCACATCATCGACGTCCCCAGCCTGGCCGAGGAACCCGCGGTGGCCCCCGCCGGCCGGGCGCTCAAAGCCGTCAAGGCGGCCGAGGCCGCCGAGGGCGGCGACGGTGACGGGCGCCTGCCGGCTGTACGCGCATTGACCACGGCCCCCGCCGACCACGACGGCGCCAGCTTCAGCACCGATGGCCGCGCCGTCTACTTCGTCGCCGCCTTGCACGAGGTCCGCGACAATGACCTGGTAAGCGGCATCTACCGGATCCCCGTTGAACCTAAGGGCGGGGGAGGCGGCCCCGAGCCCGTGAGCACCGGCAGCGGCAACACCGGCAGGCTTTCCGTCGGGGCGGTCCGGCACAGCCGGGACGGGCGGTGGCTGTACTTCGCGGCCCAGGACATCGGCGCCGCGGGTCTGGATTTCGTAGCCCGTAACACTGCGCTGTACGTTATGCCGGCGGCAGGCGGCGACGCCGTTAGGCTGAGCGATCCGGAGTCCACGGACCTGGGCGGCAGCGGGATCGAGCTGCGCGGCGCAGACGGCGTGCTGGTTCTGAACAACGCACGCGGCACCGTCCAACTGCTGGAGTTCGGCCCCGGCGGGCAACGCAGTGTCGTACTCGACGACGAGCGGGTGGTCACCGGCGCCGCCGAGAACGCGGGAACCCTGATCCTGAGCTTCGCCGACGCGGAGACCGCCGGGGACCTGGCAGTCTCTGAGGGCGGCAAGCTTCGGGTGCTCACCGACTTCTCGGCGCCGCTTCGTGAGGCCGGGATCATCGCGCCGCAGGAACTCACCTTCGCAGCCGCGGACGGCTATCCGGTCCATGGGTGGCTGGTCAGCCCGGCCGGGGACGGCCCGCACCCGGTGCTGCTCAACATCCACGGCGGCCCGTTCGCCCAGTTCACCGGCGCGCTCTTCGACGAGGCCCAGGTCTACGCGGCGGCGGGCTACGCCGTGCTGATGTGCAACCCGCGCGGCTCCGCCGGCTACGGCCAGGCCCACGGCCGCGCCATCAAGGAACGCATGGGAACGGTCGATATGGACGATGTGCTGGCCTTCCTGGACGGGGCGCTGCAGAAGTTCGAGGGCCTCGACGGCGACGCCCTCGGCATCATGGGCGGATCCTACGGCGGCTACCTGACGGCCTGGACCATCAGCCAGGATCACCGCTTCAAGGCCGCCATCGTGGAACGCGGATTCCTGGATCCTGTGAGCTTCACGGGGTCCTCTGACATCGGCTGGTTCTTCGGCGGCGAGTACACCGGGCGTTCGGCCGAACAGATGGCGGCGCAGAGCCCCATGGCCCGGGTGGGCCAGGTTCAAACGCCAACGTTGGTGATCCACAGCGAGGAGGACCTGCGCTGCCCGGTGGAGCAGGGCCAGCGCTATTTCACCGCACTCAAGCAACTCGGGGTGGAGGCCGCCTTCCTGGTCTTCCCCGGCGAAAACCACGAGCTGTCCCGCGCCGGCACTCCGCATCACCGCCGGCAGCGGTTCGATCAGATCCTGCAGTGGTGGTCCCGCCATCTCCCGACGGCGGCCAACCCGGCGCCGGCGGACTAACCGGCGCCGGCGGACTAACCGGCGGGTTCGTCCGGCAGGAACCCCAGGCCCTGCCGGGCGTGTGCGATGTCCGGCTGGGCCCAGCGCTCGGTGTATTCGGCGTTGCTGCTGAGCGAACGCAACTCCGCCCGGTCGAGATAGATGATGCCGTGCAGATGGTCGGTCTCGTGCTGCACAATGCGTGCCTGCCAGCCGGTGAAGTCACGTTGCTGCGCAGTGCCGTCCACCGCGGTGAAGTCCAGCCGGACGGATTCGGGACGCAGCACGGCCGCCTGCAGCCCGTTCAGCGACAGGCACCCCTCGTAGAAGGCCTTCTGCGCCGTGCCC
>NZ_JBFRFD010000150.1:0-7196 GCF_052114645.1 Arthrobacter sp. 2YAF22_2 | reverse complement strand
GAGTACGGCACCCACTCCGGAACGCACGACGGCGGCGGCGGCTGCCGCGGCAGCCGCCGGATCGGCTTCGAGTTCCTCGGCGGATTTGTTCGTGGCGAATCCGGCTGCGGCAGCCAGTTCCGCCAGTTCCTCGGCATTGGGTTTGAGTAGATCCGGTTTCCCGAGGGCGTCC
Source organism: Arthrobacter sp. 2YAF22_2 (assembly GCF_052114645.1). NCBI lineage: Bacteria > Bacillati > Actinomycetota > Actinomycetes > Micrococcales > Micrococcaceae > Arthrobacter > Arthrobacter sp. 2YAF22_2. Next base: position 7,024 of record NZ_JBFRFD010000150.1, on the reverse strand, counting down.
CCGGAGATCGCGGCGGCGAGCGGTTCACCGGAGGAGTCGACGGCGATGAGGGGTGTCTCGGTGCCGTCGTCGTGCAAGGAGCGCAGCCGCCGGGTGACGGTGGCGTAGAAGTCGGTCGGGACCCCCGGTGGGAGCGAGCCGGCCAGGACCACCCAGCTGGCGCCGCGGGCGGATTCCAGCAGCAGCTCGATCAGGGCTTCCTGCTGCTCGGCGCTCAGGACCGGGCCGGGCTCGTTGATCTTGGTGGTGACGCCGCCGGGCTCCGTCAGCGCCACGTTGCTGCGCAGCGCCTSGCCGATGGGSAGCGCCGCRAACGGCACGTCGGTGTCCCGCAGCCCCGCGAGGACGGGATCGGCTTCGCCGCCCGGCAGGACCGCCAGGGTCTTCAGCCCGGAGGCCACGAGGGCGCGGGAGACGTTGACGCCCTTGCCGCCGGACTCCTGCCGGACGGAAACAGCGCGCTGGACCTCCCCTCGGAGCAGCGGGCCGGGCAGTGCCACGGTGCGGTCCAGGCTGGGATTGGCGGTGAGGGTGACGATCATACGACCACCACCTCCACTCCAGCGTCCGCGAGGGCCGCGGCGAGGGCCGGGCTGGGATTCGTGTCTGTGATCACGGTGTCCAGATCTTTCAGGGAGGCGAACTGGACCAGCGTTTCCGTGTCCAGCTTGGAGGCATCAGCCAGCACCACAATGCGGCGCGCTGAATGGACGAAGGCTGCCTTGACGGCCGCTTCTTCAGGATCGGGAGTGCTCAGCCCGAAGGCCGCGGAAATACCGTTGGTGCCGATGAACGCGATGTCGGGCCGGATCCGACGGGCGGCTTCCACCGTGGACTGCCCGACGGCGGCCTGGGTCAGGCCGCGGACCTTGCCGCCGAGCAGGTGCAGGGAGATGCCCGACTCACCGGACAGCTTCGCCGCGATGGGCAGCGCGTGGGTGATGACGACGAGTTCGACCTCGCCCGGGACACCGGCGCCCGCGGCTCCGGTGCCGGCTGCTCCTGTGCCCGCCGTCCGGGCGGCGAGCATTTCCGCGAGGGCCTCAGTGGTGGAACCGGCGTCGATCAGGACGCTTCCGGACCGGCCTTGCGGGATGAGCGCGAGGGCCGCTTCGGCGATCCGGGTCTTCTCGGATTGCCGCTGCACCGTGCGCTCGAGGATGCTTTCTTCCGTCGTGCTGAAGCGTTCCGGCGACACGGCGCCCCCATGGACCCGGCGGACAGTGCCGGCGATCTCAAGGGCGGCCAGATCGCGGCGGACGGTTTCGGTGGTGATGCTGAAACGCTCGGCGAGGTCCGTGACACTGGCACGGCCGCTGGCGGCGACGAGCTCAACGATCAGTTGCTGGCGTTCCTCGGCGAACACGTGCCCTCCATTGCGACGGTTGGTTCAGTGGTGCTACTGCGATTGGTGCTGTGATGCTGCTGAGTCGGGTGCTGCAATCCCGGCTCCGGTGCTGCGAGGCGTCGGTGACGCCGATCACATCGAAGTGGAATTGATTGACTTTATCTTTGTTCGTGTGGCTTTGTCAATGAAAAGCAACAAGAACGCAGAAAGATTTTCCGTGGCGCGGGGGACATGCCCGTTCCTGGTGCCGCGGGCTTGGGGGCATGCGCAGTGCTGATCGGGCGCGGGAGACATGTCCGGTGCTGATCGGGCGCTGGAGACATGTCCGGTGCTGATCGGGCGCTGGAGACACGTCCGGTGCTCCGCCTGGACTCGGGGCATGTCCAGTGGGGGAGAGTCCCTGGGTGGGACATGCCCAGTCTTCGGGCTGAAGGGTGGGCATTTTGGGCGTATGTCCATCCGCCGGGCCCAGGACTGGACATGCCCAATTTTCGGGCCAGGGGTGGGACGTGCCCGCTCGTTGCTTGGCGCCCGCCACGTCCGCAAGTGCTTGGAGCGCGCCGGGTTAAACGGCTGACGCCGGGCCCGACCTTTACGGTCCGGCCCGGCGCCGGGTCGGCTGGCTGGCGCGTGCTGCGCCTCGGGATCAGATCCCGGCGTCGCGGCTTTCATTGCGGGTGATGGTTTCGCCGGTGTTGGGGTCGATAACGGAGCGGGTTTCGCTGACGCGGCGGGTGCGGCTGCGGCCGGGGGAGGCCAGGATCAGGGACGCGATCAGTCCAATTACGCCGACGACCATGAGGATGTAGCCAATCATGGTCTGGTCGACATTCGGGATCAGCCCGGGCGTGATGGCCCAGGCAAGGATGGCGCCGAGGGCGATAAGGAAAATGGAGGAACCGATTCTCATGACTTGCTCCTTGATGTCCGGGGGACCGATAGGTATTGCTAAGCATGCTGTCCACCGTCACGCTACAGCCCGGTACATGTCGTTTCAACGATTTCGGCGCAGGCCCGCCGTAAATTCACTCCGTTGTGACCTAGTTCGGCCGCACCGCCCAGCTTCCGGAGGGTTTTTGGGCGCGGGCGGCGGCCGGCGGCCGGGCGCCCCCGCCGAGCGATGGCTAGGCTAGCCCCATGGAGACCGTCGTCTGGTCGAAGCCGGAGACCGAGCGGACCGGCACGCCGCTGCTGGTGATGCTGCACGGCTACGGCACGGACGAGACTCGCATGGCGCAACTGTTCGGCGCCCTGCCGCCCGAGTTCACCTGCGCCTCGCTTCGCGGGCCCAAGGTGATCGGCGACCACTACGGCTGGTTCCTGCTGGACTACTTTCTCACCCACGATTTTGCGGACGTCGTCTCCGCCACGAATGCGGTGTTCAACTGGATCGAGGCGGCCAAGGCACGGCACAGCAGCGTCAGCCTGTTCGGCTACTCCCAGGGCATGGCGATGGCGAGCACACTGCTGCGGCTGCGGCCGGAAGGGTTTCGCGCGGTGGTCGGGCTGTCCGGATTCGTGCTGGATAACGAACTGCTGGCGATGAGCGAGTCGTTCGACGTGCGGCCCCCGTTCTTCTGGGGACGCGATAAGCAGGATGTCGTGATCAACGACGCCGCCACCGCGCACACCGCGGAATGGCTGCACCGGAACACGCAACTGACAGCGCGCAGCTACCCCGGCATGGGCCATTCGATCTCTGCGGCGGAACTGGTCGACGTGGGCGCTTTCTTGCGCCACTATGTGCTGCGCTGAATGGCATCCGACGCCGGCCTCGCCCCGAGGCCGAGCCCAAGCCCCCGGACCTAGCCAGGAAGCAGCGCGGCCCCTTGCGCACCGAATTTGTAAGCGCTTACACTTTATTTTGGCCAATTTGATCGGCCCACTACTGCAGGGGGAAGAAAGGTCCAGGCCCGTGTCGCATGGCTAAGGCTCCCCGCACGACCCTCCCGGACGCTCCCGCCTTCCCGGCAGTCCACCCGTTCCCCGGCCTTACCGTGATTGCGCAGCGTGGCGATCAGGGCCTGTTCGCTGCCGTCCAGGCGAGCGACAGACCCCACCGCACGGAGTTTGCGCTGCTCCCCGGCCGCCAGTCGCTGCTCCCCGCCCGCCAGCCGGTCGAAACCACGACGCCGAAGCGCGGGAGGACCCGCCGACGCTGATGCCGGCCGCCCCCGAACAACGCCCGCCGCCCCGGCGCTGTTCCGCGGAGCCCTTGACCGCCCAAGAATTTCCACGCCACCGTCTGAAAGGACATCTGATCCATGACCGAGAATTCCAGCGGCGCCCCGCTCGCCGGCGCGTCCGCCATCCTGTTCGACCTCGACGGCGTACTGACCCCCACCGCCATCGTGCACGAGCGCGCCTGGCAGGAACTCTTCGACGGCTTCCTTGAGGGGGTGCCCGGGGCGGCGCATTACCGCGAGAGCGACTACTTCGACCACATCGACGGCAAGCCCCGCTTCGACGGCGTCCGCGACTTCCTGGCCTCGCGCGGCATTGTGCTGCCCGAGGGCCCGGCGGATGACGATCCAGCCCACGACACCGTCCACGGCCTCGGCAACCGCAAGAACAAGGTTTTCAACGACATTGTCGCGGCCGGCGGCGTCAAGCCCTATGAAGGTTCCGTCCGCTTCATTGAGGCCGCGCTCACGCGCGGACTCAAGCTCGCCGTCGTCTCCTCCTCCCGGAATGCCGTCCCGGTGCTCAAGGCCGCCGGACTCTCGGACTATTTCCCGGTGGTGGTCGACGGCATCGTCGCCGTGGCCGAAGGCCTTCCCGGTAAGCCGAGCCCGGCCACCTACCAGTACGCGGCACGTCTGCTTGGGCTTCCCAGCGAAGAATGCATCGTCGTCGAAGATGCAGTGTCCGGTGTCCAGGCTGGAAGCGCGGGGAGCTTCCACTCGGTTATCGGCGTGGATCGCGGCGCCGGCCGGGCGACCCTGCTCGACGCCGGCGCCACGATCGTGGTCAACGATCTGGCCGAACTGCTCTAGCCGGCCGCCCGGCCGTCTGCCACACGGCCGCCGGGCCACCAAACCGCACCACCCGTCCGCACAACCATCACTGCCAAAGGACCCCAACCATGGCACTCATCACTTCGGACCGCGCCAGGTTCCCCAATGATCCCTGGAAGCTCGTGGAAACCGTCCACCTGCCGGGCAACGCCGGAGCCCTGGAAACACTTTTCAGCCTCGGCAACGGCCACCTCGGCATCCGGGGCGCGCACTGGGCGGCCGCCGACGCCGAGCTTCCGGGCAGCTTCATCAACGGCTTCCACGAGATCTGGGACATCAAGCACGCCGAAAACGCCTATGGCTTTGCCCGCACGGGCCAACGCATCCTGTACGTTCCGGACGCCAACAACTTTGTCGTGGTGGTCGACGGCGAGCTGCTCACCCTGGCGGAGTCCACGGTTTTGGACTACCGGCGCAGTGTGGACTTCGCCACCGGTGTGTACGAATGCCGGATCGTCTGGCAGTGCCGCTCCGGCGCCACCGTGACCACCACGGAACGCCGCGCGGTGGGCTACGAGGCCCGCGGTGCCCTCGGCATCTCCCTGGAACTTGCGGCCGACCGCGATATCTCCGCCGACGTGACCTCAGCGGTGGTTAACCGGCAGGACCAGCCGGCGGGGGACCACTCCGCCCATGACCCGCGCCGCGCCGGCCGGCATGCCGGACGCGTGCTGCTCCCGGTGCGGCTCGACGGCGGGGACGGCTCGCTCCGGCTGTCGTGGGAGGCCGCCGAGTCCAAGCAGCGGCTCGGCATGGCGGTGGACCACTGGACCTCCGCCGGCGTCCAGCCGTTCGACACCCTGATCGACCAGGACGACAGCAGCGTCCGCTACGTCCTCGCCATCAGTGCGGACGCACCGTTCGTGCTGGAGAAAAGCGTCAGCTACGCGGTGGGYTGGTCCGCGGACGAAGACCTCGCCGACACCGCCGAGGCCGCCCTGCTGCCGGTGGCCGCGATCTTCGCCCAGAGCCACGCACACTACCGCGCCTACTGGACCACCAGCGACATCGTGGTGGGCGGCCAGGCCGAACTGCAGCAGGCCGTCCGCTGGAACCTTTTCCAGCTGGCGCAGGCCACTGCCTGCGCCGACGTCGCCGGGATCCCGGCCAAGGGCGTGTCCGGCTCCGGTTACGACGGACACTACTTCTGGGACCAGGAGGTGTACCTGCTGCCATACCTGACGTACACCAGTCCCGGGAACGCCCGCCAGGTCCTTGAATTCCGCCATGCACTGCTTCCCGAAGCCAGGGTCCGCGCCAAGGAGCTCAGCGTGGACGGCGCCCTGTTCCCCTGGCGCACCATCAACGGCCTGGAGGCCAGCGCCTACTACGCCGCCGGCACCGCGCAGTTCCACATCGCCGCAGCGGTCGCCTTCGCCACGAACCGCTACAACTGGGCTACCGGGGACACGGAGTTCAAGGAGACCCTGGGCGCCGAGTTGCTGATCGAGACGGCGCGGATGTGGGCCTCGCTGGGCTTCTTCGGCAAGGACGGGCTGTTCCACATCCATGGCGTCACCGGCCCGGACGAGTACACCGCCGTCGTCAATGACAACCTGTACACCAACGTCATGGCCCGCTTTAATCTGCGGGCCGCGGCGGCGCTGGACCATCCGGCGATCGACGACGCCGAGCGGGAGCTGTGGGGGCAGGCCGCGAACCGGATGCAGCTGCCCTACGACGAGGACCTCCAGGTCTACTCGCAGGACAACGACTTCATGACCCTCGAGCCGTGGGACTGGGACACGCCGCGGTCCAAATACCCGCTGTTGCTGAACTTCCACCCGCTCGTGATCTACCGGCACCAGGTCCTCAAACAGGCTGACACGGTCCTGGCGATGTTCCTGCTCTGGCAGGACTTCAGCGCCGAGGAGAAACGCCGTGCCTTCGACTTCTACGACCCGATCACGACCGGTGACTCCACCCTGTCCGCCTGTGTGCAGGGCATCATGGCCGCGGAAGTGGGCCACAGCAACGCCGCGCTGGAGCACTTCATCCACGCCCTGTACATCGACCTGGACGACACGCACGGCAACACGATCGACGGCGTGCACATCGCCTCCGCCGGCGGGGTCTGGAGCGCCCTGGTCAGCGGATTCGCAGGGCTCCGGGACCAAGGCGAAGTTCCTTATTTCGATCCGCGGCTGCCCGCCGACTGGGGTTCCCTGGACTTTCACCTGATGCTCCGGGGCGGGCTGCTGCACGTAGAACTGGACCACGCGGCGCTCCGCCTGACCCTCAGCGGCGCTGCCCCGGCGGAGGTCGATGTGCGCGGTGAACGGTTTACGGTCGGCAGCGAACCGGTGAACGTGCCGCTGCACGAGATCGCCAGCCCGCCGCCCACGGTGTTCCCCAGCGGCCCGCCGACGTCGTCGATCCCGGTGATCCGCCAGTGAACTGAGCGGCGGTCCGGCTCGTCCCGGAATCAAATTTCCCCCCATATGTCCTTTTGGCGACATCCCGACCGTCGTACAGGTGTAGCAACCCCAAGAAGGAGTCATCGTGGAATACATGCTTTTCATCTGCAACGATCCCGCAGCGCCGGAATATGTGGCCGCCGAAGATAACATCGGGGAATGGGCGGCCGAGATGGAATCGCGCGGCGTCGCCCGTCACGGCGACCGGTTGCGTCCGGTCGAGGACGCCACCACAGTCACCG
>NZ_JBFRFD010000149.1:0-7201 GCF_052114645.1 Arthrobacter sp. 2YAF22_2 | reverse complement strand
CGGTGAATTACCGGCCGCGGGACCTTTTTTCTTGCCCGCCGTGCGGACGGATCGGGCGCCTATTTGCCTTTCGGGCGCCTTTTCGGGCCCCTAGACGAAGAACATCTCGACCTGCAGGAAACGCTCGGCCTCGGCCACGGCCGCCTGAAAGGCCTCATCCTCCGTGGGGGACTGCCTCGGCTCCCGGGGGTGCCACTCGTGGGCGGAGGAGTGCACGCGGGTGAAGCCGCCGCGCGGGGGTGCGTAGAAGATGCCAAAGCGCTGCACGGGCCACTCGGGGGAAGTTTCGGGGGCTACCAGGAGCGCTGCATCGAAGGCGGGGTTGTACCACTGAGCGATGGGACGCCGCCGGTCCTCGGTGAATAGCCCGGCCGCATACAGCGCGGCCGACTGAGGGCTGGTCTGGGAGCACAGCCGCTCCCACCACAGAGGCAGAATCCCGTCGTCGCTTCGCTGCCACGTGGCCGGTAGGGGATGAGGGCTCTGCCAGTCAGGCACACAACAACTTTATCGCCCGCCGTGGGCCGCGAACAGGGCCGCGTGGTCGCACCCCTCCCGCCCCTCGGGACATGCGCCACGCTCGGGTTGGCGGGGGACATGCGCCGCGCTCGGGCCGGCGCATGGGCATGTTGCCAGTATGTCCATTCGTGGCGGCGGGGACTGGGCATGTCCTGGAGGGGGTCTGCCCTCTTCTCGGGCCGGCCGGGGACATGCGCCGCGCTCGGGCCGGCGTGTGGGCATGTTGCCAGTATGTCCATTCGTGGCGGCGGGGACTGGGCATGTCCCTTACTTGCCCAGCCCGGTTCCGGTGAGCGGAAGGCGGCCCTTGCCCGCGCCGACTTTAGGGCCGATGTTGGATGCATGACGAAGATGAGGGCCGCCGCCAATCACCACGGGCGGGACGTCGCCGCGAGTATTGAGGCGGACCCGGATGGGGTCATGGCGCTATCTCCTCAGCTTGCCGCGATCTGGGACCGCGCGGCCCCCTATCTGCGGGTGCGGGACAACGATGCCCACACGCTCTACGCCCTGGGACTGGCCCAAGCCCTGTTGGATGCGCACCCCGAGGCGGATCCTGCCGTCGTTCTTCCGGCCATCATGCTGCATGACGTGGGCTGGTCGCAGGTTCCGCCGGACGAGGTGCTGCAGGCCATTGCCCCGGGCGGCGGGAGACCCGACCTGGTGCTGCTGCACGAAAAAGAGGGGGCCAAGCTGGCGGCCCAAATCCTCGCGGACGGCCGCTACGATCCCGGGAAGGTCCAGGCCATTCTGGACATCATTGACGGGCACGACAGCCGGCGCGAAGCCCTCTCCATCGAAGACGCGATCGTCAAGGATGCCGACAAGACCTGGCGGCTCAGCCCGCACGGCATCGACACGGTGATGGACTGGTTCGGGCTCGACCGCGGGCAGGCCCTGCGGCTGTGCAGCCAGCGCGTCCACGGGCATCTGTTCACCGCCGAGGCACGCGCCATGGCGAGGGCACTGTCCGCCCTGGAATCGGTAACCCTGTGGCCGCAGCGGCAACGCCTGCTCGAGGAGCCAACAGGTGCGGCCGCACCGGTCTAGACTCGATTCCGGACGCCGCTGGGCGCCAAGGAATGCAGGAGGTCAGCATGGCCGGCGGCAGCCGCGAACCCGGACGCACCGTGACGTCCAAGGTCCTGGCCATCCTGGAGGCATTTGAGAAGTCCCGCGGCGCGTTGAGCCTGACGGACATTGCCGAGAAATCCGGGCTCCCGTTGAGCACCGCGCACCGGCTGGTGAACGAGCTGACGGACTGGGGCTTCCTCTCGCGGGAACCCAACGGGCGGTACCAGCTCGGCATCCGGCTGTGGGAGCTCGCCCAGAACACCGGACGGCAGCTGCGCGACGCGGCCCGTCCCTTTGTTCAGGACCTGTTCTCATTGACCGGCGAGACCGCGCACCTGGCCGTCCGCGTCGGCCATGAAGTGCTCTACATCGACAGGGTCTACGGTTCCAAACGGGTGCCCAGGGCCTCCCGCGTGGGAGGCCGGCTTCCGATGCATGCCACCGCCGTCGGGAAGGTCATCCTGGCGTTCGAGGAGGGCTGGGTCCGGGACGCTTACCTGCAGCGGGAGCTGGAACGGCCCACAGCCCACACCCACGTTGACCCGCGGCGGTTTGCCGCGGAACTGGACCAAATCCGCGAGCAGGGCTATGCCACCACGCTGGAGGAAGTGCGCCTGGGCTCGTGTTCGATCGCCGTCCCGGTCTTCCACACGGGCAGGATCGGGGCCGCGATCGGCCTGGTGCTGCCCACCTCCCAGGCGTCCACCATGACCAGGCACCTTCCGGTCCTGAAGGGAATTTCGGCGCAGATCGAACGCGCCACGGCACGGATCCCGCTGGAAACGCTTATCGGCGTCCACCGGGGAACCCTTCCGACGGGGTAGGCCGACGCCGCTCTTCCGGAGACCGATATTGGTTTCCGCTGAGCGGAAGTAACGACTGGGCTTGGCTGGTGATGTGGACCACACTGGAGACCACGAACCCCCGGCGCCTGACGGCAGCCGGCGGAGCCAATTTTCCTAGGAGTTCCCATGTCATCGTCGACTGAAACGGCCGGCCGCTGTCCCCTCGGCCACGGCGCCGAAGCCCCCGCCGGGCACCACGGCTATGAGCCGTTCCAGATGAAGGACCCCTTCGGCGCGTACGCCGAGCTCCGGGCCGAGCAGCCGGTCATGTTTGACGAGCGGACGGGCCTCTACGTTGTCTCGCGCTATGAGGACATCAAGGCAGTGTTCGAAGACTGGGAGACCTTCTCGAGCGAAAACGCCCAGGCGCCGGTCCGCGAACGCGGCGCCGCGGCCAAGAAAATCATGGACGACGGCGGGTTCACCGCCTACTCGGGTCTTTCCGCGCGCATCCCTCCGGAGCACACCCGCATCCGCGCGATCGTCCAGAAAGCCTTCACCCCCCGCCGCTACAAGGCGCTTGAGCCGTTCATCCGGCAGAACGTCGTCGGGCTGCTCGAGAAGATGCTGGCACGCCCGGAACACCGCGGCGACATGGTCAAGGACCTCGCCTATGACGTCCCCACCATCACCATCCTCACGCTCATCGGAGCCGACGTCGCAAAGGTCGATACCTTCAAACGCTGGAGCGACTCCCGCGCGGCCATGACCTGGGGCGACCTCAGCGACGAGGAGCAGATTCCGCACGCCCGCAACCTCGTGGAGTACTGGCAGGAGTGCTTGCGCCTGGTGAAGGAGGCCCACGGCAACGGCGGCGACAACCTCACCGCGGACCTGGTGAAGGCGCAGCAGGAAGGCGCCGAGATCTCGGACCACGAGATCGCCTCCGTTCTCTACAGCCTGCTCTTCGCCGGCCACGAGACCACCACCACGCTGATCTCCAACGCGCTGCGCGAGCTCCTCGCCCGGCCCGAGCAGTGGAAGCAGCTCGTGCAGGACCCCAAGAAGATCCCCGCGGCCATCGACGAGGTTCTGCGCTACGCCGGCTCGATCGTGGGCTGGCGGCGCAAGGCGCTGAAGGACACGGAAGTGGGTGGTGTCGCGATCGAAAAGGGGGCCCAATTGCTGCTCCTGATGGGCTCCGCCAACCGCGACGAGGACAAGTTCGACGCCGGCGAAAACTTCGATATCACCCGCCCCAACGCCCGCGAGCACCTCTCCTTCGGGTTCGGCATCCACTACTGCCTGGGCAACATGCTCGCAAAACTCCAGGCAAAAATCGCGCTCGAGGAAGTCGCCCGGCTCGCCCCGGAGCTACAGCTGGAGAACCCGGAGGGCATCACCTTCCGGGAAAACCTGTCCTTCCGCGTCCCCGAGACMGTTCCCGTCAGCTGGAAGGCCTGAAAATCATGCACAGCAACGAATACATCCAGTTCTTCGACGGCGGTGTCACGCCAAAGCTCGAAAACCTCGGCGGAAAGGGGGCTTCGCTGGTCACCATGACCTCCGCCGGCATGCCCGTTCCGCCCGGCTTCGTGGTGACCACCGCCCAGTTCGACACCTTCATGGAGGAAGCCGGGATCACCAAGCACATCCATCAGCTCTTGGCCGATCTGGATTCCGAGGACATGGCGCAGGTGGACAAGGTCTCCGCCGCCATCCGCGAAGACATTTGCTCCCGGCCCGTTCCGCAGGCAATGCGTGAACTTACGATCAGCGCCTACGACTCCCTCATGAACCGCTTCGACGCGCCGGTCCCCGTGGCCGTGCGGTCCAGCGCCACCGCCGAGGACCTGCCGGACGCCTCTTTCGCCGGCCAGCAGGACACCTACCTCTGGCTCGACGGCGTCAAGGCCGTCACCGACCACATCCGGCAATGCTGGGCCTCGCTCTTCACCTCCCGGRCCATCGTCTACCGGCTCAAGAACAACATCCCCAACGAGGGCCTCTCGATGGCCGTCGTGGTGCAGAAGATGGTCAATGCGCGCGTCTCCGGCGTCGCGATCACCATGGACCCCACCAACGGCGACCGCTCCAAGATCACCATCGACTCCTCCTACGGGGTGGGGGAGATGGTGGTTTCGGGCCAGGTCACCCCGGACAACATCATGCTGGACAAGGTGACCCTGGCCGTGGTCAACGAGCACCTCGGCGACAAGCACGCCGAACTCGTCCCGGACGCCGCCRCCGGCCGCCTCGTCGAACGCGAGGTCGACGCCGAACGCCGCGGCCGCCGCAGCCTGTCCGACGCCGAACTCACCGCCGTCGCGCAGATGGCCAAGCGGGCCGAAAAGCACTACAAATGCCCGCAGGACATCGAATGGGCCCTCGACGCGGACCTGCCTGACGGCGAGAACCTGCTCCTGCTGCAGTCCCGCCCGGAAACGGTGCACTCCTCCAAGGCAGCGTCGCAAACGCCGCAGCCGGCCGCCGCCGGCGGCTACTTCAGCGGACTGAGCCACCCGACCCCGCCGGTGACCCCGCCTGTCGGCACGGCGCCGTCGTCAGCGCCGCCGGCGAGCGGGAGCTTCAGCCTCGGCGGCATCACCGCGTCACTGCTGAAGCCCTCCTTCTGAATAAGTTTTGCCCCGCTAGTCCGCTCCGACACCCAGGCTCAACGCCGAGCCCGTATTGAAAGGACCGCCATGTCCCTGAAGTCCTTCCCCAAGCCCTCCGAGCTTCCGGTTCCCGCCGGCGCCGAGGGCTGGGAAAAGATCTACCCGTACTATCTGGTCTTCCAGGACAAGCTCAAGGAGCAGGAGGACGCCAAATTCTGGTTCTGCGACAGCCAGCACTGGCCTACCGTGTTCAAGCCCTTCGAGACGATCGGCGGCGAGTTCGCGGTCAAGTGCCTGGGCCAATACAACGCCCGGCACCTGATGATCCCCAACGCCAACGGCATCGAGTTCCGGGTCCACCTGGGCTACCTGTACATGTCGCCCATCCCGGTCCCCGAGGACCAGATCGGCGCCCGCGTCCCCCTCTTCGAACAGCGGGTGGGGCACTACTTCCAGAACTGGGACCAGTTGCTCAAAGACTGGCACGTGAAGGTCAAGGGCACCATCGATGAGATGGAAACCATTTCCTTTCCGAAGCTCCCGGACATGGTTCCGATGGAGGACATCCTGTCCGGCAAGGGCAAGGACGGCTCTGAGAAGCTCCTGGAGAGCTACGACCGGCTGATCCAGCTGGCCTACCAGAACTGGCAGTACCACTTCGAGTTCCTGAACCTGGGCTACATCGCCTACCTGGACTTCTTCAACTTCTGCAAGCAGGTCTTTCCCAACATCCCGGACCAGTCCATCGCCACGATGGTCCAGGGCGTGGATATGGAGCTCTTCCGCCCGGACGACGAACTCAAACAGCTCGCCAAGCTCGCCGTCGAATTGAAGCTGCAGCGGTACTTTGGTAACACCGACGACGTCGAGGCCACCTTGGGTGCCATGGCGGCCGCCCCGGGCGGGGACCGCTGGATGGCCCAGTATGAGGGCGCCAAGGACCCGTGGTTCAACTTCACCGTGGGCAACGGCTTCTACGGCCATGACAAGTACTGGAACGAGCACCAGGAAATCCCGCTGGGCTACATCGCGGACTACGTCCGGCGCGTGGACGAAGGCCAGGAAATCATGCGCCCGGTCGAGGCCCTGATCGCCGAGCGCGACCGCATCATCGAGGAATACCGGGACCTGCTGGAAGGCGAAAACCAGGCGCTCTTCGACGCCAAGCGGGGCCTCGCCGCCACCGCCTACCCGTACGTGGAAAACCACAACTTCTACATCGAGCACTGGACCATGGGCGTTTTCTGGCGCAAGATCCGTGAACTGTCCCGCATGATGCAGGCCGAGGGCTTCTGGACCGAACCGGATGACCTGCTTTACCTGGGCCGCAACGAGGTCCGCGACGCACTCTTCGACCTCGTCACCGGCTGGGGCGTCGGCGCCAAGCCGATCGGCCCGGACTACTGGCCGGAGGAGATTGAGCGCCGCCGCGGGATCGTGGACGCGCTCAAGACTGCCCGGCCCGCGCCGGCGCTGAACACCCCGCCGGAAATCATCACCGAACCCTTCACCCGGATGCTCTGGGGCATCACCACCGAGCAGGTCCAGCAGTGGCTGGGCGCCGGCGAGGAGGTTGAGGGCGGCGGCCTGCGCGGCATGGCGGCATCGCCCGGCGTCGTTGAAGGCCTGGCCCGCGTCGTTACGGACGCGGACCAGCTCTCCGAGGTCCAGCAGGGCGAGATCCTCGTCGCCACCGTCACCGCTCCCTCCTGGGGCCCGATCTTCGGCAAGATCAAAGCCACCGTCACGGACATCGGCGGCATGATGAGCCACGCGGCCATCGTCTGCCGCGAATACGGCCTGCCGGCCGTGACCGGAACCGGTTCGGGGTCCACCACGATCAAAACCGGCCAGCGGCTGCGGGTCGACGGCACCAAGGGCACTGTCCAGATCCTCGACGATGAGCCCGAACTGCAGGTCGCGGGGCCGGGGGCCCACAGTCACACTGAGCACAGCCACAGCCATGTCTGATCCCACTACGCCTGATCCACAGAGTGACGGTGCGGGCCCTGACGGCCGCACCGTCCTGATCACCGGTGCCGCCGGCGGGCTGGGCCGGGCGTTCGCGCTCGGCTTCGCCCGCCGCGGCTACCGCGTGGCTGTGGCGGATGTGAATCTCGAGGGCGCGGAGGAAACCGCCAAACTGGTCGCGGATGCCGGGGCCGAGGCGGCAGCGTTCCACGCCGACGTCACCAGCGTCGACTC
>NZ_JBFRFD010000148.1:0-7273 GCF_052114645.1 Arthrobacter sp. 2YAF22_2 | reverse complement strand
CCCACAAATCGGCCCCCACCGATACCCCCACCCACCAAAAACCCCGGAAACACAAGGAAACCAGCCCCCAATGCGTGCCTGAGAGGGCAGATTTCTGGCATCCGGGCCGCAAGTGGACGGTGTGCGCTCCGTCACCGTCGTCGTCCGCGCAGGCGAGCGGTGGCTGGCGGGGCCGCAGGCGGCCACGTCCGAACCGGGTTAGCCGCAGGCGGCCCCAACCGAGCCGGGTCCAAGCGAAGACCGGGTTAAATGCGAAAAGGGCCGGCAACCAATTGGTTGCCGGCCCTTGATCAAGCCGCTGGCTTCAGGGGTGCTGAATTACCAGGAAGACTTCGTGATGCCCGGGAGCTCACCGCGGTGAGCCATGTCGCGGAAGCGAACACGGGAGATACCGAACTTCTGGAACGTGCCGCGGGGGCGGCCGTCGATGATGTCGCGGTTACGCAGGCGGRCCGGCGAGGCGTTGCGGGGCAGCTTCTGCAAGCCAAGGCGGGCAGCTTCGCGTGCTTCGTCGGTTGAGTTGGGGTCAACCAGAGCCTTCTTCAGTTCGAGGCGCTTTGCAGCGTAACGCTCGACGATGACTTTACGCTGTTCGTTCTTAGCGATCATTGACTTCTTAGCCATGTGTTTAGCGCTCCTCTCGGAATTCGACGTGCTGGCGGATTTTGGGATCGTACTTCTTCAGGACCATGCGGTCCGGATCGTTACGACGGTTCTTGCGCGTCACGTAGGTGTAACCCGTGCCCGCGGTCGACTTGAGCTTGATGATCGGACGTACGTCCTTGTCCTTTGCCACTAGAGCTTCACTCCTCGTGCCAGGATGGCGGCGACGACTACGTCGATGCCACGTACGTCGATGGTCTTGATGCCACGTGCAGAGACCTGCAGGGTGACGTTACGGCGCAGGGACGGAACCCAGTAGCGCTTCTTCTGGATGTTCGGGTCGAACCGGCGCTTGTTGCGACGGTGCGAGTGCGAAATGCTGTGTCCAAAGCCCGGCTCGGCTCCGGTCACCTGGCAGTGTGCTGCCATGACGACTCTCCTCATGAAAATAAAATGAAACGGCTGCAGAGTTCCCACATAACCGTGCGACAGGCAGCGTCCGCATCCAGCCCCCACCTGCGATCCGCAGTCTTCCGACAACCGGCTTAGCCAGTTGCAGTCCTCACTGCGGCGAAGATTGTGGGTCACGGGCACCGGGCCGAGATTTCCGGGGGAAATCACCGCGGCGTGCCGGGATGCTGGGCGAATACAGGAGTGCACGCAACTTGAGCCCCTAACTACCGGCCACCGGGACTGCCCGATTTCTCAGACCTTTCCGCCAACCGGAGCAATTGCACACGCTCCGCGCCACCTAGCGCCCACCAAGTCTACGGGCTCGGCCAATTAAAGACCAATTCTGGCCCGACGGCGTGGTAGTGCACGCGGTCCGGTCCGCCGGCAAGTCTTATGCGGGGCGCAGTTCTTTCACAGCAAAATGATAGGCAATGGGCAGACTCTGGATACATGAACACATCAACCCAGACTGCCTTGCAGCCCGCGGTCCGGCGGGCGCCGGTCTCCCGGAACCCGTTCGAGGGACAGCACCGCAGTCGGATGCTCAAAGCAGACCTCCTCACCGTAATCGCCTGGGCATCACTGGCGGCGGCCGTGGCGTTGTGGCTGGCCGACGGCGGAGCCGCTGGCTTCTCGAGCGTGGCCGGAGCTTTCGATGCGGTGGGGATCGTGGCCGGGTTGGCCGGCATGGACTTGGTGCTGCTCATGCTGCTCCTGGCAGCGCGCCTTCCGATCATCGACGGTGCGGTCGGACATGACCGAGCCCTCGAGTTCCACCGCAAACTCGGCAAGCCATCCCTGTACCTCCTGCTGGCCCACGGCGTTCTGCTCGCGGTCGGCTATGGGATGGCCGAGGGACTTGATCCGGTCAGCGAAACGGTGTCGCTTTGGAACAACGTTTCGGACATGTGGCTCGCCTATGTCTCGATGGCACTGTTCATCGCCGTCGTCGTCACCTCCCTGGTGGCCGTCCGCCGTCGTTTTCCCTATGAGTTTTGGTACGTCGTTCACCTGCTCACCTATGCCGCGGTGCTGACGTCCCTGCCTCACCAGTTCAGCGTCGGTGGACTCTTCGCCGAGGGTACCTGGCAACGCTGGTATTGGCTCGCGGTGTGCATCTTCACGGGGGCAGCGCTCCTGCACTACCGGGTCCTTGAGCCGATCGTTGCTACCTTCCGGCACCAGTTGCGGGTCAGTCGTGTGGTGGCCGTGAGCCAAGGCGTGGTCAGCATCGAAATGGCCGGCCGGCACCTCGACGAGCTCGCCGGCAGCGGCGGCCGTTTCTTTATCTGGCGCTTCCTCGCCCCCGGGCAGTGGTGGCACCCGCATCCGTTCAGCCTCTCCGCGGAGCCGATGCAGATCGACGCCGACGGCGGGGGCCGGCTGCGGATCACGGTCCGCAATCTCGGCAGGGGGTCGGCGCAGCTGGCCCGGCTGAAGCCCGGCACCCGGGTGGCTGTCGAAGGACCCTACGGGCTGTTCAGCACCGCGTCGCGCAGCCGCAAGCACGTAGTGATGATTGGTGCGGGCATCGGCATCACCCCGATCCGCGCCCTGCTGGAGAGCACTCCGTTCGCACCGGGCGACGCGACGGTGATACTCCGCGGCCACAGCGCTTCCGGACTCTACCTCGGCCAGGAAATCCTCGATCTATGCCACCGCCGAGGTGCCACACTATTCCACCTGACCGGCCGCCGCCCCCGCGGCGCACAGACCTGGTTGCCGGAGAGCGAGGCACGCGCCGGCTACAAGCTGGCCAGCTACGCACCAGATCTCGCCAACTCGGACGTCTACGTCTGCGGGCCCGCCGGCTGGGCACAAAACGTCCTCCACGACGCACGCCGAGCCGGCGTGCGGGAAGAGCAACTCCACTACGAAAGGTTCGACTGGTGAGAATTCGCGCAGTAGTTTCAGCAACCCTGGCCTCGGTCGGCATCCTCGTGGTCGGCTGGCAGTCGGGAACCCACGCTCCCACTACGGCCAGCGCGGTTGGCATCTCGGCTGGCACCAATGGCGCCGGATCTACCGGCAGTGGTTCCGGCACCTCGGGCTCGAGCGGTGTGGCCGGCAGCTCGGCCTCAGGATCGACCGGAACTTCAAGTTCGACTGGGTCAACCGGGTCAACCGGGACGACCGGCGCGGCGGCCGCGGCCGGCGGCACCTTCGCCGGTTCCGTCGTGCAGACCCGCTTCGGCCCGGTCCAGGTGCAGATCAGCGTCGGCAGCGGCAAGATCTCGGAAGTCAGCGCCCTGCAACTGACAAATGAAGATCGCAGGTCGGTGCAGATCAGCAACTACGCCGCCCCGGTGCTGCGCTCCGAGGTCCTCCAGGCCCAGTCGGCCAACGTGCAGACCGTCAGCGGGGCCACCGTCACCAGTTCCGCCTACCTGACCTCACTCCAGTCGGCTCTCGATGCAGCCCACCTCTGAGCTCGGCCGGCCTGAGCTCAAGGCCCAGACCTTCCACTCCATGGGCACGGTGGTCAGTCTCACCGTCCCCGCCGGAACCGAGCACTGGACCGCGGCAGCCGCTGCCTCGCTGGCGGCCGCGACCGACGTCGTCGAACAGCTGTTCCTGGAACTTGACGCCCGATTCAGCCTCTACCGGCACGGGTCCGAGGCCAGCCGACTGGCGCGCGGGGAGCTTTCGCTGCGCGAGGCGTCGCAGGACTTCCGGGACCGCTACGCCGAAGCAGCCGAATGGCGGCTGCTGACCGAGGGCGCGTTCACTCCGGAACGGCCGGACGGCGTGCCGGACCTGTCCGGGCTGGTGAAGGGCTTCGCGATCAAGGAAGCCGGGGCCGCTCTGCAGTCACTGGGACTCGACGACTGGTGCCTGAACGCCGGCGGCGATGTGCTGGTCGCAGGTTCGCCCATTATGGGCAGTCGTGCCCGGTGGCAGGCCGGCATCGTTGATCCGCAGCACCGCAAGACCCTGATCGCTGCCTACCCGCTGGGCGGCGGCACCGGCGCCCGTGCGCTCGCCACCTCCGGCTCCGCTGAACGCGGCGACCACATCTGGACCAGCAACACAGGAATCAGTGAATTCCTCCAGGTTTCGGTGGCCGCGGCCGACGTTGTCACCGCAGATGTGCTCGCCACGGCAATCGTGGCCGGCGGCGTGCCGATGCTCAACCGTGCGACGAGCGGCTGGGACGTTGAGGTACTCGCCATCCGGAACGACGGCGGCATCCTCGCCACGGCGGGGTTCCGGGGCTAGGCTCGCCCCGCGCCTGCCTGTTGCTGCTCCTTGCTCCGGGCTTAGAGGCGCGTGAGCTGAGGATACCGCGGCGAGAGCCCGTCGCCGGAGGACTTGCCCGTGACCCGGCGGACCACCCAGGGTCCGGCGAATTCGCGCACCCAGCGGGCGTTCGCGCGGATCGCCTCGGAGCGGCTGAGTTCCGGAACCGGCGTCATCGGGGGCACCTCGATCGAGTGCTCGTGCTCCAGCACTTCAAGGACGCGCTTGGCCATGTTGGCGTGCCCGGCTGCCGACATGTGCATGCGGTCGGTCGCCCACATGCCCCAGTCGTAGTACTCCGTGAACCGCCAATAGTCCACCAGCAGGGCATCGTGGTCCCCCGCAATGCCGCGGACCAATTCGTTGTAGATGGCGGTGCGGCCGCGCGTGGTCCCGAAGACCTTGGAGCCGCGGGCGTCGAATCCGGTGAACAGCACCACGGTGGCGCCGGTAGCTTTCAGCTTGCGGATCCCGGCGTCGTAGTCCGCCAGCAGGTTATCGATGTCCACCTTGGGGCGCAGGATGTCGTTCGCGCCGGCATAGATGGTCACGAGGGTCGGGTTCAGCGCGACGGCGGCGTCCACCTGCTCGGCCAGGATCTGGCGGAGCTTCCGTCCGCGGATGGCGAGGTTGGCGTAGCCGAAGCCCGGGTCCGCTGCGCCCAGCTGCTCGGCCACGCGGTCCGCCCAGCCGCGGACGCCGTTGGGGCGGCTCTGGTCGTCGTCGCCGACGCCCTCTGTGAAGGAGTCTCCAAGAGCAACGTAGCGGGCTGTGAAATCCATGGAGACAGTCTGCCACCTGTTGCTGAGAGCAACCAAGACGCCCAAGTGGCTCGCAATTGTTGCCGTTATGACGCCTCAAAACGGCAACTACTGCCAGGCAGTTGGGTGGGGTCAGGCGGGCGGAGGCGTGATGTCGCGCAGGATCCAGTGGCCGGCGTCGAGCCTGGACACGATCTTTTCGCCGATCCGGGCCATCATCGCGACGTCATCGGGATCCAGAGCGTCGAGGAACAGCGTGCGGACGGCCTCCACATGCCCGGGCGCGAGTCCCTCTATGGTGGTCATGCCGGCGTCGGTGAGGTGGGCGGTGGTGACCCGGGCGTCGCCGGGGTGCGGCCGCCGCTCGAGCCACCCACGGTTCTGGAGCTTGGTGACCACGTGCGAGAGCCTGGACAGCGAGGCGCTGGTGCGCGCCGCCAGTTCGCTCATGGGCAGGTACCGGCCCTCCGCCTCGGAGAGCATGGCCAGGACGTTGTAGTCGAATAGCGAGAGTTTGCCGGCCGCATGCAATTGCGTGTCAAGCGCGGCGGGCAGCAGCGTGTTGATGCTCAGTTGGGCCAGCCAGGCACGGCGTTCGTCGGCGGTGAGCCAGCGCGGTTCGGTCATGGCTCTATTCTAGGAGCCTCGATGCTTGACGGTTCAACGTCGGCGCGGGCCGGGCGTCAGCCGAGCCGCCTGCGGGCCCTCGGCAAGCGGTAGGCTGACGCTATGTACGTAGTCTCCCTGACCTACAAGGTGCCCGAAGAGATAGTCGAGTTCCACCTGTCGGCGCACGTCGCCTGGTTGCAGGACGCCTTCGACAGCGGTGTCTTCATGGTGGCAGGGCGCAAAATCCCGCGCACCGGTGCGCTCCTGCTGTCCAACGCGGACCGCTCCGATTTGGACGCCGCACTGGTCAAGGACCCCTTCTACGTCAACGGTGTGGCCGATTACGACGTCGAGGAGTTCCACGCGAGCCGCGTCGCGCCCGGCTACGAAAACCTGCAGGACAGTTAGCTCAGCCGGGCAGCAGCTTTTTCAGCCCGCCCTTGCGAGGGACCTTAACGGGTTCCGGCCAGCGCGGAGTGAGCTCGTCCCCCAGCGTGACACCGCGCAACTTGCGGCCGAAGAGGGGAAGCACCCAATCGTGCACCCAGCGGCGCTGCCGCCGCTCCCACTCCCGGAGACCCAGCCTGACGGGCGGCTCCCAGTCCTTGGGACTGATGTTGTGCGGTACGCCCAGATGGTCCAGGACCTGCGCGGCGAGATATTTGTGGCCCGCCTTGGACATGTGCAACCGGTCCGAGTCCCACATCCGGGGGTCGTGGAAGGCATCGAAGCACCAGTAGTCCACGAGCACCGCGCCGTACCAGTCAGCCAGCTCCCGGACGCGGCGGTTGTAGAGGTTGTTGCGCCTCTTCAGCGGCTCGAGCAATACCGAAACCTTAACGTCGAAGCCGGTGAACAGGACCACGGTGGCGCCGGTGGCGCTAAGTTTCGCCACGAGGTGTTCGTAATCGTCCATCAAGTCTTCGATGTCCGTGCCGAAGTCCAGGATGTCGTTCCCGCCGGCGTACAGGGTGACCAGGGTCGGTTCCATGGCGAGCGCAGGCTCCAGCTGCTCAGCAATGATGTGCCGTAGCCGCTTGCTGCGGATGGCCAGATTGGCGTACTCCCACCCGGGTTCTGCCTTCGCCAGCTTCTCGGCCACCCGGTCGGCCCAGCCCCGGACTCCGTTGGGAAGCCTCGTGCTCCGGTCCCCCACGCCCTCCGTGAACGAGTCCCCCAGGGCAACGTAAACTCGCCGCCCGTTGGGGCCCGGATTCAAAAGGTTCTCGGCCACCTGTCCACGCTAACCAGCCCAGCAGACCAGAAGGGAACGGCGGGGTGAACACACGGGGCGCGACGTGCAGCCCGCACCGCCGCGGACGATGGGTTAGCGCAGGACGATGTCGACCGGGTTGGCCTCGGACCGCCATTTCCCCTCCGAACCGGGGCCCGGCGCGATCACCGGGGCCGTGAGGACGCCGGAGCGGTTGGTGCGCTTGTCCCGGAGGATCTCGGTAACCGAGCCAAGGTGGCGGGACAGGTCGATCACGTTTTCCGGTGCGGCCAGCAGCAGCTGGAAGCCGAACTCGTGCAGCGCCTTGATGCCGGCGCCGGCGAACTCCTCCGACGCCAGCACAAAGGCCTCGTCCATCATCACGGTGCCGCCG
>NZ_JBFRFD010000147.1:0-7279 GCF_052114645.1 Arthrobacter sp. 2YAF22_2 | reverse complement strand
CTCCTGCCACCGTGTCCGGGCCAGTTCCTGCCAGCTGGTGCCGTGCCCGGGCAGCAGCGGCATCCGCACGGCGTATCCGGCGGCGGCGAGGGACTCGGCCCATTCCCGGACGCCGTGCGGGCTGCCGGTGAATCCATGGGAGACCACGACGCCGGTCCGGGGACCGGCGCCGGTAAACGGGCTGCTGAATGGTGAGTGGTCCGGTGCTGTGCTCATGGGCGCTCCGTGCTAGCTGCCTGCGCGGGGCCGGCAGGGACTCTGGGTTCGACTGGGGACTGGACAGGGGATTGGACATGGGACTGGACGCCGGATGCGGCCGTGTGCTCGCGGAAAAAGCGGTCGGACTCCGCGAAGATCAGCGGTGCGTCGACGTCCAGGGTGGCAACGTGTCCGCTCTCGGGCAGGCGCACCACTGACAGCTCCCGCGATCCGAGGCGCTTGCGCAGCAGGTCCAGCGAGGAGGGCGGCACCACGGCGTCGGTGTCTGACTTGAACACGAGGGTGGGCGCCTCGACGGCGGGCAGTTCGCGCAGGGTCGCGGTGAACAGCTTGCGCAACTGATGCACGGCGTGCAGCGGGGTCAGCGAGTAGTCACCGTCCTGCGTGGGCGCCGCCGTCGACTCGGCCTCCCGGAGCGGCACGGTGGTGCGCTGCAGGTGCTTGAGTACCCCGATGTACCGCACCCGGCGGTCGTAGAAGCTGAGGCCGGGATTGACGACGGCGACGCCGGCCACCCGCTGCCGGGCCGCGGTGCGGAGGGCGATGGCTCCGCCCATGGACAGCCCGGCCACGAAGCAGGTGCGGGTCCTGGCCGCGAGGTCCAGGTACGCGGCTTCGAACGCGCCGTACCAGTCCTGCCAGCTGTGCCGGGCGAGGTCGCGCCAGTCGGTGCCGTGTCCGGGCAGCAACGGAACGGACACCGCATGGCCCAGCGACGCCAGATGCTCGGCCCAAGGCAGAACCGACAGGGGGCTTCCCGTGAARCCGTGGCAGATGGCCACGCCGATGCCGGCGTTGGTCCCATGCCCGGGGTAGCTGAAAGCGGCAGGGGCCATCGGAGTGCTGCTTTCGCTCATGTGCCCATCGTGTCACTGTTCGTGGCAAAACTCACTAGAGTAGGGTGTCATTGAAGTCCTGGCCGGGYCGACCCAGGGCCGGCCAGACGCCTGCCGGAGGGGTACATCGCGTGTTTTATTGGTTCATGAAGACCTTCGTCCTTGGGCCGGTGTTGAAGTCGCTGTTCCGCCCGTGGGTCAAGGGGCTGGACAACGTCCCGGCCGAAGGCGCGGCAATCCTGGCCTCCAACCACCTGTCCTTCTCCGATTCCATCTTCATGCCGCTTATGGTGCCCCGGCCGGTGGTGTTCCTGGCCAAGTCCGAGTACTTCACGGGCAAGGGAATCAAGGGCAAACTGACGGCTGCCTTCTTCCGCCTCACCAACCAGCTGCCGATGGACCGGTCCGGGGGAGCGGCGTCCGCGCTCTCCCTTAACGCGGGCATGGATGTGCTGAAAAACGGCTCGCTCCTGGGCATCTACCCCGAGGGCACCCGCAGCCCTGACGCCCGCCTGTACCGCGGAAAGGTGGGCGTGGCGCGGCTCGCCCTGCAGGCCCGCGTTCCAGTGATCCCGGTCGCGATGATCGGTACGGACAAGGTCCAGCCGATCGGCAAGCGGGTGCCGAACATCCGCCGGATCGGAATGATTTTCGGCGAGCCGATGGACTTCAGCCGCTACTACGGCATGGAGGACGACCGGCTGATCCAACGCTCCGTGACGGACGAGATCATGTACGAACTGATGCGGCTCTCAGGCCAGGAATACGTCGACGAGTACGCCGCCGTCGTCAAACTCCGGTTGGCCGGGAAGGCCACCGGACTGCCGGAGGCCGGCGCCGGGAGCACCGGCCCGGACGCTCCCGGATCAGTGTGACGGAGGGCGTTCAGTCAATGACGCCGGGCACCCCCGTTCGGTGCGGCGGCAACTATCCTTAGAGGGTGACTGAGCTATCTGCGCCTTCGACGTCCCCCGTCAACAACTCCTCGCCTGCGGGTTCCGCCCTGACCGGCACGCCTTTCGCCGGCACGTCGTTAGCGAGCACGTCGTTAGCGAGCACGTCGTTAGCGAGCACTGCCCAGAGCGGCGCCGCCAACTATCCGGGACTGGACGACTGGCGGGAATTGCCCGCCTCGCAGCAGCCCAGCTGGTCCGACCCGGCCGTCTTTGAGGCCTCGGTTAAGGAACTGTCCGTTTTGCCGCCGCTGGTCTTCGCCGGCGAGGTGGACATCCTGCGCGAACGGCTCGCCGCGGCGGCCCAGGGCAAGGCGTTCCTGCTCCAGGGCGGGGATTGTGCGGAAACCTTCGAAGCCGCCACGGCGGACAAGATCAGCGCCCGGGTCAAGACCATCCTGCAGATGGCCGTCGTGCTCACCTACGGCGCGGCGATGCCCGTGATCAAGATGGGCCGGATGGCGGGCCAGTTCGCCAAGCCGCGCTCCTCCAACGATGAAACGCGCGAAGGCGTCACCCTGCCGGCCTACCGCGGCGACATTGTCAACGGCTATGAGTTCACACCCGAATCGCGCGCCCACGACGCCGGGCGGATGCTCAAGGCCTACCACACCTCGGCGTCGACCTTGAACCTGATCCGCGCCTTTACCCAGGGGGGCTTCGCCGACCTGCGGCTCGTGCACCAGTGGAACAAGGGCTTCACCGAGAACCCGGCGCACGCGCGCTACGAGTCGCTGGCCCGCGACATCGACCGCGCCATCAAATTCATGGCTTCGTGCGGGGCTGACTTCGAGGCGCTCAAGCGGGTGGAGTTCTACGCGAGCCACGAGGCCCTGCTGCTCGACTACGAGCGCGCCCTGACCCGCATCGATTCGCGCACCGGGCTGCCCTACGACACCTCGGCGCACTTCCTCTGGATCGGGGAACGCACCCGCGAACTTGACCACGCGCATGTCGATTTCCTTTCCCGCGTGCGCAACCCGATCGGTGTGAAGCTCGGCCCGGCCACCACCGGCGATGACGCGCTTCGGTTGATCGACAAGCTGGACCCGAACCGGGAACCGGGCCGCCTGACGTTCATTACCCGGATGGGCGCGGGCAACATCCGGGAGAAGCTGCCGCCCATCGTTGAGCGGGTCACCGCTTCGGGCGCGCAGGTCCTCTGGGTCACGGATCCGATGCACGGCAACACCGTGACCTCGCCGAACGGCTACAAGACCCGAAACTTCGACGACGTCATCGACGAAGTGCGCGGCTTCTTCGAAGTCCACCACGGCCTCGGCACAGTCCCCGGCGGCCTGCACGTGGAAATGACTGGCGACGATGTGGCCGAATGCCTCGGCGGGGCCGACCCGGTCGACCAGGACGCGTTCCTGGACCGGTACGAGTCAGTCTGCGATCCCCGGTTGAACCACATGCAGTCCCTGGAAATGGCGTTCCTGGTCGCGGGATCCCTCTCCAAGCGCTAAACGGCGGTTCCGTCGCGGCAAACAGCTCCGCCCCCGGCCTGATMAGGCCGGGGGCGGAGCTGTTTTGTGTAAGTGGCCGCCTGACGGTTGTCAGACCACGGTCAGCGTGACAACGGAGCCCTCGGGAACTTTCTTGTTCACAGGTTCCTGGTCCCGGACGGTGCCGAAGAAGCCGCCCAGGATGTTGTTCACCCGGACTTCGAAGCCCAGCTGTTCAAGGGCTTCGCGCGCCTCGTCGACCTGCTTGCCGATGAAGCTGGGCACGTCAACAAGTTTGGGACCCTTGGAGATGGTCAGGGTCACCGCGCCGCCCTTGGTGAGGGTGCCGGACGCCGGATCCTGCGATACCACGGCACCCTTAGGCACCTTCTTGTCAAAGACGGTCTCGGGTGCGATCGCGGCTTTCAAGCCGGCGGCTTCGATGGCTTTGACGGCCTCACCCTGATCCTTGCCTCGCACATCCGGCACCGGAAGCGGCTGCGGGCCCTTCGAGACCGTCAGCCCGACGGGCGTCCCGTGTCTGGCGGGAGTGTCTTTGCCCGGGGCCTGGGCCAGCACGGTTCCCGCAGCCGCGGCGTCGTCGTAGCTCTCGGTGACCGGCCCCAGGGCCATCCCGGCGCCGTTGAGGGCGGTCTTGGCGTCATCGAGCGACTTGCCCGTCAGCGCGGGCAGCGGGAACAGCTCCGGCCCCTTTGAGACGGCGAGGGAGACGGGCTCAAATCTGCGGATGACCTTCCCGGCCGGAGGCTCAGAGCCGACCACCAGCCCCGGCGACACGTTGTCATCGAAGACGTCCCGGGTGGTCGACTGGAAACCGGCCGTGCGGAGCAGCTGTTGTGCCTCGGCGACGGTCTTGTTGGCCAGTTGCGGAATGGTCCCCGGCGACCCCGGGCCCATGCCGAAGAACCAGCCGGCACCTGCTGCCAGCAACGCGACAATGACCAGCACCAGGATCCAGACCAGGCCGCGGCGCCGCGGGTTGCCCGCACGCAGGCTGCGGCTGGGCGTTGCCGCCGCCCGCTGACGGGCCTTCTCCTCGTCACGGCCCTGTTTGCGCTGGGCCCGCTTGCTGGCCGGGACCGTTGGCGCCTCCCGGCCGCCTTCCGCATCGGCGCCGAACTCGCGTTCCTCCGGGGTGGCGAGCGGTCCGTACGCACCTTGCCGCGGCGGACCTTGCCGCGGCGGACCTTGCCGCGGCGTGCCGGAGAGGACGGTGGTCGGATTGCTGGCCCGGCTGATGACCTCGGTGGGCCGCTGGATGCCGCCAAGCATTTCGGTGTGGGCTTCACCGGGCGCGCCCGCACCGGCTGCCGCGGTCGCTGCGATTCCCGGCATGGTGACCGCGGCTGCGGCCGCGGGCGGACGGAGTTCCAGTTCCGCGTCGCTGAGGTTGGTGCGGATGTGGCGGAGCTCGGAAAGCAGCGCATTGCCGTCCACCGGGCGCTTGTCGGGGTCGTTGGCGGTGCACCACTGAACCAGTTCGTCGAGCTCGGCGGCCAGTCCCGGGACCAGCGCGGAAGGCGCACCGACGGTGGAGTTCACGTGCTGGTAGGCGACCTGGATGGGGACTTCGCCGTCGAACGGCTGCTGTCCGGTGAGCATCTCGTAAAGCATGATCCCGAGGGAATAGATATCGCTGCGGGCGTCGGCCTGCCGGCCCATCACGAGTTCTGGTGAGAGGTAGGCGACCGTACCGATCAGCGCCCCGGTGCTCGTCGTCGTCGTGATAGCGCGGGCCAGGCCGAAATCGCCGATCTTGATCCGGCCATCGTCGGCGATCAGCACGTTTTCGGGCTTGACGTCGCGGTGGATGAGGCCGGCTGCGTGCGCCGCGCCGAGGCCTTCCACGACAGGGTCGATCAGGGCCAGGGCCAGCCGCGGGGTGAGGGCGCCCTTTTCCCTGAGCACGTCCCGCAGCGTGTGGCCCTTGATGTACTCCATCACCAGGTACGCCAACGGACCGTCCTCACCCTGGTCCAAAACGCCCACGACGTGCGGGTGCGACAACCTCGCCGCTGCTTTGGCTTCGCGGCCCAGCCGGTCCAGGAACTGCGGGTCGCCGGCCATGTGCGGATGCAGGACCTTGAGCGCCACGTCCCGCTCAAGCCGGYGGTCGGTGGCGAGATAGACGGTCGACATCCCGCCACGGGCCAGCTTGGATTGAATCAGGTACCGGTTGTCCACCAGGGTCCCGACGAGAGCGTCCGATGTGTATTCCTGCACCATTTGATCCTAAGCTCTGCACGGAAACGGGCCCGGATTGACATGCAATCCGGACCCGTATCGTTACGCGGCGGAGTGCTCAGCTCCGCGCGATGCTGGCGGTCAGCTGAAGCTCTGCTGCAACTTCTTGATCGAGGCCACGTAGATCTTCGTATCGTCGAACATGCCCCTGGTGCTCACCGAATACTGGCCCTGGTAGTAGCCCGCGATCGCGTTGTCCAGGTCCTTGCTGGTGCGGACCAGCTGGCGGATGATGGCGACGCCGGCGGTGGCGTTGTCATACGGGTCCAGCAGGTTCAACTTCCGGCCCACCAGGTCCGAAGCCCACTGGCCCGAGGACGGGATCACCTGCATGGCGCCAATGGCGTTGGCGGGGGACACCGAGCGCTGGTTGAAGCTGGATTCCTGGAAGGCGAAGGCGAGGGCCAAGGAGGGATCCACGCCCATGCGGCGCGCCGTGTCGGCCACGATCTGCTTCATCTGTTCGGTGCTGGGAACCGGCGCGGCGTTGAGCAGTGCCTTGTTCTGGTTGGCCGAGTTGACGACCGCTTCCGGGTAGCTGAACCCAAGGAACGTGCTGGGCACCAGCGGCGTCACGGTGGCGGCCGGCTGGGTAGGGGCCGGCTGGCTGGAAGCCGGGGCAATGGTGCCGGCGCCGGGAATGACCAGCTTGTTGCCCGGGTAGATGATGCTGCTCATGGTCAGCTGGTTCGCGGACAGGATGTCCGAGAGCTTGACGCTGTGCCGGGCGGCGATGCCCGACAGGGTGTCGCCGGCCTTGATGGTGTAGGACCCGGAGCTGGCCGGTGCCGCGGGAGCGGGGGCCGCCGGGGCGGGCGTCGGGGCGGCGAGAGCGGGTGCCGCCGGAGCCGGAGCGGCAGGTGCGGCCGCGCCGGCGCCGACCTTGACCTGCTGTCCCGGGTAGATCACGGAACGCATGTTGAGCCCGTTCCAATCGAAGACCTCAGAGAGTCTCACGCCGTGGCGGGCCGCGATGCCGCTCAGGGTATCGCCGGATTTCACGGTGTAGACCTGTCCGCCGGCCGGGGCCGCGGGAGCGGGAGCCGAGGGCGCCGCAGGTGCCGCCGGGCTCGCCGCGCCGGTGAGCTTGATCGTCTGGCCGGGGTAGATCACGGTGTTGGCCTGCAGGTTGTTCAGCTTGAGCACCGCATAGGTGTCCAGGCCGAACCTGCCGGCGATCGCGCTGACGGTGTCACCGCGGGCAATCGTGTACTCCGCCGGGGCGGACACCTGCGCGGGCTGGAACGCGGCCGGGATGGTGGCCGGGACGGACGCGGCCGGAATCAGCGCAGGCAGCGACTTGGCGGTCAGCCCTTGGGCCTGGGCTTGCATGGCGGCGGCGAGTGTCGCCGGGATCGCGCGCGGTTGCGGTTCGGCCAAGGCCGGTTGTGCGATCGCCAGAGAAGAAAGCACGACGGCGGGCAGGGCCGCCGTCGTCGCCGCGATCAGCGGGAGGCCGGGCCTCGTGTGGGACTTCGGCGTACGAGACGTCGTCATGGGAAAGATCCTCTTCTCAGCGGCGAACGCTGCAGGTCAGGCCGGTATTACTGGTGTTACC